>VGEB01000120.1 GCA_016869435.1 Alphaproteobacteria bacterium
CATCCGTCGTCAGGTCGAGGATAAAGGCGCGATGCCGAACATCCCGCCAAAGACGAACCGCAGATGGAAGAACTGCTTCTCGCCCTTCCTCTATCGCAACCGCAACGCCATCGAGCGGATGTTCGGGCGGCTGAAGGATTTCCGACGCATTGCAACGAGATATGATCGACTCGCAGCAAACTTCCTCGCAGCCGTCTGCCTTGCCGCGACCGTCAGCTATTGGTTATGAGTCCGGAGCCTAACAAGGCTAATCCATGCGCATCGGTCACGCCAGAGCATTCGCCTTCAACCAGAACCTGAACTCCAACTTGAAAGGCTATGCAAGGTGGGTGCGAAAGAGTCGAGGTCGATAAGGCATCCGGCGCGCGCGGATCAACCTGAGTTGACGCGCATCCTGCGCGATATGAGGTATTCTCGCGCAGGTCCCAGCGCCGGAGCGCATTGCGCAGTAATTCGGTGTTCGAAGCGAAGCCGATCTCGCGACCCTTGTTCAATTCGACTTGCTTGTTGAGCCCTTAACCGGCCCTTAAACGGCCGTCGTTAGGCTTCATCAAGCATTTTAGGGCCGTGCGGCGGCGACAGGCGAGCAATCTGATGGCGCGCAGCGACAGGCGTCGCGAACCGCGGTTCGACGACGGCGACGACGACGGCGAATTGCGCGCCGAGCGGCGCCCGCCGCCGCGCTCGCGGGCCCGCAAGACGTCGCGCCGACGCTCGCGCTCGCTCATCGGCGCGCTGATTTATTGGAGCTTCACGCTATCGCTTTGGGGCTCGATCGCCGCCGGCGGACTCGCCGTCTATTACGGCTCGCGCCTGCCGCCGATCGACCAGCTCGCGGTGCCAAAGCGGCCGCCCAACATCGCCATTCTCGACGCCAATGGCGAGCTTCTCGCCAATCGCGGCGACACCGGCGGCGCGGCGGTGCGGCTCGCGGATCTCCCGCCCTATGTGCCGAAGGCCTTCATCGCCATCGAGGACCGCCGCTTCTATTCGCATTGGGGCGTCGATCCGCTCGGCATCGGCCGCGCCGTGATCCGCAACGTCACCGGCCATGGCGGCATGCAGGGCGGCTCGACATTAACCCAGCAGCTCGCCAAAAACCTCTTTCTGACCCAGGAGCGCACGATCTCGCGCAAGATTCAGGAGGCGATTCTCGCGCTCTGGCTCGAGCGCAAATATTCCAAGGACCAGATTCTCGAACTCTATCTCAACCGGGTCTATTTCGGCTCGGGCGCCTATGGCGTCGAAGCCGCCGCCGAACGTTACTTCGGCCATAGCGCGAAGACGATCACCCTCTCCGAAGCCGCCGTCCTCGCCGGATTGATGAAGGCGCCGAGCAAGCTCGCGCCCGACCGCAATCCGGAAGGCGCCGCCGAACGCGCGGCCCAGGTGGTCGCCGCGATGGCGCAGGAAGGCCATATCACCGAGGCGATGGCCAAGGGGGCGCTGGCGCGTCCGGCGCGCGCGCGTCAGGACGTCGGCGCGGGCTCGATCAACTACGCCGCCGATTATGTGATGGACATGCTCGACGACACGGTGGGCGCGATTGATCAGGACATCTTCGTCACGACCACAATCGACGCGCGCATGCAGATGGCTGCGGAAGGCGCGCTCAAACAGGCGCTCGACGAGAAGGGCGCGAAGCTCGGCGTCGCTCAGGGCGCGCTCGTCGCTATCGATCCAACCGGCGCGATCCAGGCGCTCGTCGGCGGCCGCGACTATTCGGAAAGCCAGTATAACCGCGCTGTCTCGGCGAAGCGCCAGCCCGGCTCGGCGTTCAAACCCTTCGTCTACCTTGCGGGCCTTGAACAGGGACTGACGCCCGATTCGATTCGCGAGGACGGCCCGCTCGACGTGAAAGGCTGGCGGCCGGAAAATTACAGCCGTCAGTATTTGGGGCCCGTCACGCTCACCAAGGCGCTGTCGCTGTCGCTCAACACCGTCGCGGTGCGGGTTGGGCTGGAGGTCGGCCCGAAGACCGTGGCGAAGACGGCGCATCGACTCGGCGTCCAGTCAGATCTGCAGGCCAACGCCTCGATCGCGCTCGGCACGTCGGAAGTCACGCCGCTCGAACTCGTCGGCGCTTATGCGCCCTTCGCCAACGGCGGGATCGGCGTACAGCCCTATGTCATCGTCAAGGTGAAGACCGCCGGCGGCAGGACGCTCTTTCAGCGCAAGGTCGCGACGCTCGGCCGCGTGATCGCCCCGCAAAATGTGGCGATGATGAACGACATGATGCGCGAAACGCTGCTCACAGGCACCGCGCGCAAGGCCGAGCTTCCCGGCTGGGAGGCGGCCGGCAAGACCGGCACCAGCCAGGATTTCCGCGACGCCTGGTTCGTTGGTTACACGGGCCGGCTGATCGCGGGCGTCTGGCTCGGCAATGACGACAATTCGCCGACGAAAAAAGCTTCGGGCGGAGGTCTGCCGGTCGAAATCTGGAGCCGCTTCATGAGCGTCGCCCTGAAAGGCCAGCCGGTCGCCGGTCTGCCGTCGGGCGCGTGGCGATCGGAAAACGCGGCGATGCTAGAAGAGATCGCCAAGCCGATCGACGATCTCATCGGCCTGTTCACCGGGGAACCCAAACCGGCGCCGCGTCCGCAACCTGTGAGAAGTTCTGCGGCGCCGCGCCCGCCCGTGGCGCTTCCAGGCGCGCCTTATGAGGAGCCGCCGCCCGTCGCCGAGGCGCGGCCGGAATTGCCTGCGCCGCGTTCGCCGCCGCCGGTCCCGCGCGAGATCGACGATCTGCTGCCGCCGGAAGACATCCCGACGGTCGGTTCGATCGAACGGCCGCGGCAAAGGCGCGGCGCATCGGAAAGGAGCGTTTTCGAGCAGCTCTTTGGCGGCGGGTGAGGGGTAAAGTCTCGCGCGCCGGTTCGCCCCGGCGTTACTCCGCCGGCGCGCGGATCGCTGCCGCGTGCGACCGCGCGGCGAAAAATTTGGTCGCGGCGACGATGGCGGCGAGCGTTGCGAGATAGACCGCGACTTGCATGCTCGACGGCTGATCGGCGTAACCAATCAGCGTATGCAGCACTCTTCCGACGATGCTTTTGTCGGACAAAAGCCACGACGAGTCCCAGGCGGTGTCGGAAAGCGACGTGACGAGGCCCGCCTGCTGCAGGAAGGCGACGCATTGCGCCGCAAGTCCGGCGGCAAGCAGCGTGATCAGCCATGTCGTCACGGCGAAGAGGCGTTTCGCCGGAATGGCGACGAGGCCATAGAAGGTGGCGACGCTCGTCGCCGCGCCGAGCGCGAGGCCCGCCAGCCCCCCGGCGAAGACGTCCCAGCCCGATTCGCCCGAAGCGAGAATGCCATAAAGAAACAGCGCCACTTCGGCGCCTTCGCGCAGCACCGCCAGTCCGACGACGGCGGTCAGGGCGAACAGCGTCTCGTCGCCGCGCGCCACCGCGCGCCCGACATCGGAGAGGTTCTGCGCGAGTTCGCGCCCGTGCTGGGCCATCCAGATATTGTGCCAGACGAGCATCACGACCGCGAGCGCGAGGATCGCGGCGTTGAACAGCTCCTGGCCGCTGCCGGCGAAGGCCGCGGAGAGGCGGTCGGCGAAGGCGGCGACGACGATCGCGCCGAGCGCTCCGGCCCCGACGCCCGCCGCGATGAAGCCGCGCGAACCGGCGACTCCACGCGTTACGGCGAGGACGATGCCAACGATCAAGCCTGCTTCGATGGCTTCGCGAAAGACGATGATGAGCGCGCCGAGCATGGCCTATTCCGCGACGACCTCGCCTTTGGCCACATCCTCGTGGAATTCGCCGACGAATTTGTAGCGGCCGGCCTTAAGGGGGCGAAGCGTGAAGGTCGCTTCGCCGGCGCCCGGGATCACCTTCTCGATGCGCAGGCTCTTGCTTTCAAATTCTTCCGGCGTCGTATCGAGATTTTTCACCGTCAGAGTCGCGGGCTGATTGGCCGGCACGCGCAGTTCGGCCGGTTCGAAACGATGGTCCTTGATCGTGAGGGTGAAGGCGTTTTCCGCCGCAGCGGCCCCGGAGAGGCCCAAAGCCGAAGCGGAGAGGACCGCGTACAGATAATGGCGCTTCAAAAATCGCGTCTCCCGAGTTCGCCGCGCCGCATTCCGCCGCGTTCTCCCGAAAGTAAGAATGCCAAAACATGAGGTCAATCAATCTAGTCTGGACCGCTTCCAAGCTGCTGTCGCAGCGGCCGGGGCGCAGATGTCTCCATCACCCCGGATAGCCGTGCCGCGACTTCGAGGCGCGCAGCAGCGACAGCGCGCGCCCGTCCTGGCCGCTGGAGCAGGCCGACGCCGCCTCGGCGATCTCTTTCGAAATCTGGGCGTGAACGCCAGTGTTGACATGGCCCATCGCCAGATCGTTGTCGATCACAGACCGATAGCGCACCACGGCGCCGGCGCAGCCGGGGCCGTCCGGCGGAAGCGGTTGCGCCATTGGCGCCGCAGGTCCGGGCGGCGCGGCTTGCGGCGGACGGGCGGCGTTGCAGCCGCCGCCTATCGCCGCCGTGAACCCGGTCAGTAACAATAAGCGTGCGCGCATCCTTTTCTCCAATGCTCGGCTGATGTTTCGCTTCTCATAGCGGGGAGCGCCCTTTCTGGGCAAATAATTCCGCTTCGCTTGCGCAGGCGTCCGAAGCGCGTCACGCTTTATCTTAAATGCGCGCTGCCGCGATCGTTTATGCTTTGCCCGCTGTTGGAGGAAAAATGATTCGCAACATCGTTCTGCTCGACGGCACATGGAATACGCCCCGCGACTTCACGAACATTTGCAAAAAGTCGTGGGAGGAGAGAGTCGTCGAAAAGCTCATTCCCGCGCGCGGCGCGGACGGCGTCGAACAAAAGGTCGGCTATTTCTCCGGCGTCGGGGCGGAAGGATTCAAGATCGTCGGCGGCGCAATAGGCTTGGGCCTGCGCACCATCGTGCAGGACGCCTATAACTGGGTCGTCGACAATTATCGCGACGATCAGGAGCTCTACATCTACGGATTTTCACGCGGCGCCTATGCGGCCCGCGCCTTGGCCGGCCTGATCGGCGACTGCGGCATAAGAAAAACGAAGGACAAGGGGATTTTCGACATCGCGCGCGCCAACAAGAGCGCGCGAGAGGCCTCGCGCAGCGGCGCGCCGCCGAGCGGTCCCGACATTCAGGCGAATAATCGCATCAAGCTGCTCGGCGTCTTCGACACCGTCGGCTCCTATGGCGTGCCCGCGGGCTTTAGCGGGCTTGCGCCGCTCGGCCGCTACATCACGCTGATGGTTTTCGGCGGCTTCAAGGACACAGAGCTCGGGTCTCATGTCGATCACGCGCTGCACGCGATCGGCGTCGACGAGCGGCGGCGCCCCTTCACCCCGACCTTCTGGACGGTCAAGAAGGGAGAGCCGCATCCCAAGAACATCGAACAATACTGGTTTCCCGGCGTCCACTGCAATGTCGGCGGCGGCTATGCGGAATCTGGCCTTTCCGACATCGCGCTGATCTGGATGATCGCGCGCACGCAGGCGCTCACCGGGCTTTCCTTCGACAATGACGCGATCAGGCGCGTGTTGACGCCCAATATCGACGGCGACATTCCCGACTCCGCGGAGAAATATCCGATCGACAGGAATTTTCCGCGCAGTCGCGAGATGTTTGCGACCGGCGCGCCCGCCAACAGCCTGCTCTGGGGCGGCGACCCCGACGAGGAACATGTCAACGAAAAGGTCCACTGGAGCGTGCTGGCCAAGCTTGGCCGCAGTTGTGACCTCTACGGCGCCGCCGATACGCGCTACGCTCCCATCAACCTTCAACGGGCGATGGCGCGGCTCGGGCCCGGTCTCGCCGGCCGGATCGCCTATATCACGCCGGAGGAAGCCCGGTTGCTGCCGCCCGATCTCGTGGCCTTGGCGGAGGCGCGCGCCATCCTCCATTCCGCCGCCGCATTGTCCTAACCGGCGCGCCGAGCCTGCGCCGCAGCTTGGCGCATCTCTCGGCGGGGGGATTTCGCTGTCGTGTTTTTCGCTTGGCGGCGCGGCGGCAAGGCGCTATAAACGCTCGAATTCGTGGCGCGCGGCCGACAGGTCCCGCGCCGCGATCGTTTTGCGGCGCGTCTCATCTTGCGGCTCTTCTCACAAGGTCGCGCGTCCCCGCACAAGCCGGTAGTCGAATGGTCAATCCGTTTCAATTCCTGCAGGAAGTCCGGGCCGAGGCGGCCAAGGTGACATGGCCGTCGCGCCGCGAGACGCTGATCACGACCGGCCTCGTCATCCTGATGGTGTTATTCGCGAGCCTGTTTTTCGTCGTCGTCGATTCGGCGCTGCGTTTCGGCGTCGGGCTGATGATCGGCATCGGGCATTAGATAATTGGAGCTGATGGCGCCGCTATGAGCATGCGCTGGTATATCGTCCACGCCTACTCGAACTTCGAAAAGAAGGTCGCCGAGGCCATTCGCGAAGGCGCCGCGCAGCGCGGACTCGCCGACAGCTTCGATGAGATTCTGGTGCCGACCGAGCAGGTCATGGAGGTGCGCCGCGGCCGCAAGGTTTCCGCCGAGCGCAAGTTCTTTCCCGGCTATGTGCTGGTGAAATGCGACCTCACCGACCAGGTGTTCTCGCTCATCAAGAATACGCCGAAGGTCACGGGCTTTCTCGGCGCCGACAACAAGCCGATGCCGATCAGCGAGGAAGAGGCGCTGCGCATCAAGGGCCAGGTCGCCGAGGGCGTCGAGCGGCCAAAGCCCACGATCATGTTCGAGGTCGGCGAAACGGTGCGCGTCGCCGACGGACCTTTCGCCTCCTTCAATGGCCTCGTCGAGGAAATCGACGAGGCGCGCTCGCGCCTCAAGGTCGCCGTGTCGATCTTCGGCCGCCCGACGCCGGTCGAACTGGAGTTCGGCCAGGTCGAGAAGGTTTAGCCTTTCACCTTCGCCCAAGGGCGCCTACCTCCCCCTTGCGGGGAGGTCGACGGCCGAAGGCCGTCGGGTGGGGGTTAGAGTCACCCCACCCGGCTTGCTTCGCAAGCCACCCTCCCCGTCGAGGAGAGGGATGGCGCCCGTGGCGGCCGGTTTCAGTCTGAAAATATGCTATCAATGTTCGCCGCGCTTTTCAGCGGCGATGGAAGCCGCGATGAGCGACGAGCCCGAAAATTTCACGCTGGCGCTGCTGCGCAAGATCGACGGGAAGGTGGACGGCCTTCGCGAAGAGATGGCGACGAAGAGCGACGTCGCTGACGTCCGCTCGGAGCTTCGCTCCGAGATTCATTCGCTGCGCGCCGACGTGGCCTCGGACATGCTGAATCTGGAAAAGCAGATCAAGGAGCAGGAGAAGCGCCTGAGCGACCAGATTTCCGGGCTGCGCCGCTCGGTGATGGAATATCATTCCTCGCAAATCGGGCATGGCGTGCTGTTGAGCGAATTCGAAGAGCGCCTGCGCCGGCTCGAGGAGCATGTGGGCCTCATGCCCGAGGGGCATTGAGGCGCGCAGAGACGGCGACGTGGTACGCTCGCGCGTCAAGAGCACAGGGGTCGGCGAGAGTAGTGTCGGAGCCAAAGATGATAGAGTATGCACCATTAACCCGTCTTATTCACCGAGGGCCTGATTTTGGGCTGGCGAGTGTGGTGTAAGATACTGATTTAGTGTATGGATTGGTTGCTGACGCCGATCCGTTCACGCCATCGCATCGAAGCCACACCCGCCATGC
>VGEB01000121.1 GCA_016869435.1 Alphaproteobacteria bacterium
TGCGAGAGGCGGCGGCCGGAGCATATGTAACTGTAAGAACGCATTGTTTTTCAAACATGAGCGTATGTGAGGCGACGAGGGGGATGCACTAAATCGCAAACTCTTAATCAGCGGGTCCTAGGTTCGAGCCCTAGTGCGCCCACCAAGTAAATCAAATACTTGTTGGGAAGCCAGACACTCCATCCGCAGGGTTGGTGACCAGTTGGTGACCAACTGGCGGCGAGCCGGACCGTCAGAATTTTTTCATGGGGGATAAGTGCCTCACAGGAAAGATCAGACCCAATTCGTCCCCTGCCGTAGTTAGAGTGAGAGTCTGGCGTGCTCTCCACGACGGGTTGAAGGACCGAGAGAGAGTCTCCCGGCGCCCGTCATGGAGCTTAGCCATGACGCAGTCAGAAATTCTCGCCGACACTCGCCAGACCCTAGGCTACAAGGTCGATACGAGCCGGGGAGAGAGAATTGCCCGCGTGTCCTCCGAGTGGTTTTCAAGACCCGCGGACGAACGCTACCTTTCCCTGTCAGACCTGTTCGCCGCAGTTCGTGAGCGAACCACGAGAAGCCAGACCCGAACAGTTGAGACGGCCGCGATCCGCGTGGAGGCAACCCGCGACGATCCGGAAAAACTATCGCTACTCCTTCCAGGTTCTGACAGGCCCATTGCGCCGACGCACTGGACCTTCGGCCAGCTCGCAAACCTAGTCGGGGCACCAGCGACCTACCTTCGCGGCTTGCCGGCCCCACTCGCCGGCATCAATCTGCAATACGGTCTGACCTCACACCGCGCCGAGCAGATCAAAACCCTTGAAATCGAAGAGGGCCGCGTCGAATTGCGCGCGGTGACCGGTCCCGACTATGGCCGGATCTACGACCACGAACTCGTCTCCGCCGTGCAGCGGATCGCCGGAAATGGCACGGGCGACACTCGCTGGAAGGTGCCCGGCGTCCTCGACTGGTCGACCGGGATTTACAATCCGAACGTCAGCGTCACAGAGGATACGACCACGCTTTACGCCTCGGACCGCGATGTATTCCTGTTCCTGGTCGACGATCTCAATCCAATTGAGGCGGGCCGATTGCCCGATGGTTCTCCCGATCTTTTCTTCCGGGGCTTCTACTGCTGGAATTCAGAAGTCGGAGCGAAGACGCTTGGGGTCGCCAGCTTCTATCTTCGGGCCGTCTGCCAGAATCGCAATCTCTGGGGCGTGGAGGATTTCGGGGAAATCACGATCCGTCACTCCAAATACGCGGCTTCCCGCTTCGCCCACGAGGCGGCGCCAGCGCTGATGCGCTTCGCCAATTCTTCTCCCCTACCCTTCATCAACGGCGTGAAGGCGGCGCGCGAACGGATCGTCGCTCGAAACGATGACGACCGCACGGAATTCCTGCGCAAGCGCGGGTTCTCGAAGTCGGAGACCTCGAAGATCATCGAGACGGTGCTGACCGAAGAGGGCCGGAAGCCTGAAAGCGTCTTCGACTTCGTGCAGGGGATTACCGCGATCGCCCGCACGAAAAGCCATCAGGACGCCCGACTGGACCTCGAGGGGCGCGCAAAAAAGCTCTTCGATCGCGTGGCTTAGGCGCCGCTGCCCTTCGCGGGGGTATCCCGATCGAGGCTATCTCAGCCTCCATCTGTGTCATCGCTGCGTCGCCCTCAAAGTCAGAGGGCGGCGCTGCGCTTCGTGACGGGTTTTAAGGTCGAGAGAAAGGCTCCCGACCGCCGTCGCGGAGATAATCCCATGGCTAAGTCGGTCCAAAAGATCCAACTGAGCGCCTCGCGCGATATTCCCTTCAATAAGCTTGTTCTCGCCCAGTCGAATGTCCGGAAGATCAAGGCCGGCGTCTCGATCGAGGAACTCGCGGAAGACATTGCCCGCCGCACGCTCCTACAGAGCATCACCGTGCGACCCGTCCTCGACGATGGAGGCGCGGAGACCAGCATGTTTGAGATCCCCGCTGGCGGCCGGCGCTACCGCGCACTGGAACTCCTCGTCAAACAAAAGCGCCTGTCACGCACCGCCCTGGTCCCCTGCGTCGTGCGACTGGACGGGATCGCGGAGGAAGACAGCCTCGCTGAGAACGTGCAGCGGGCTCCCCTGCATCCCCTCGACCAGTTCCGCGCCTTTCTGACGCTGCGCGAGAAAGGCCAGAGCGAGGAGGAAATCGCGGCCGCCTTCTTTGTCAGTGTCGCGGTCGTCAAGCAGCGCCTGCGGCTCGCCGCCGTGTCGCCACGACTTCTCGACATTTATGCCGAGGACGGCATGACCCTCGACCAGTTGATGGCCTTTGCGGTCACACTCGACCACGAACGCCAGGAGGAAGTCTTATGCCGATATCGGCATAACACTTCTTATGCCGAGTAGGAGATTATGCCGAGCAAAGCCCAGAACGGGCCGCCCCACATCGGGGAATCGCGTGGACTGCTCGGCATAATTGCTCGCTCTTCAGTCCATCATGTTCCGTTCCGCGCCTCGGCAAGTATGGTCATGAGCTTGTCTGATGGCGGCTTGAAGCGGCCAGGCTTGACTGGCGGGGGTTCGTGCGCAGCTAGAATCGCCAGCTTTTCTGCTGGATCGACACGCAGGTAGGTCTCCGTGGTGCGGATGCTCGCATGACCAAGCCAAAGGGCCACCTTGCGGATGTCGCCCGTCGCAGCGAGCGTGTGCATCGCGCAGCTGTGACGAAGGACATGCGGCGTTACTCGCTTCTGCAGGAGCGACGGCTGTTTCTGCGCGGCGGCAGCGACGTGCTGAGCAAGACGATGCGCGAAGCCATCCCGGCTCATCGGCTCGCCATTTCGGTTGAGGAACAACTCGGGCGTCTCGGCTTGCGGGCGAATCGCCAACCAGGCGCGAAGCATAGCTTGGGTTTCACGCCACAAGGGCAGCACGCGCTCGCGGCGCCCTTTTCCTTTGATCCGAACCGTCGTGAGCGAGCGATCTGGGAAGTCTTCCAGGCGAAGCGATAAGAGCTCGGCAGCGCGCAAGCCCGCAGCGTAGGTCAGATGCAACATCGCACGATCGCGTGCGCCGCTCACTGTACGCGGGTCTGGAGCAGATAATAACGCCTCGATCTCCTCACGCGTGAGGTAATCAATCAGCGCCGTGTCCGTCCGCTTCTTCGGCAACGCCCGGATACGCAAAGCCTGATCCAAACAGGCCGGCACTTTGTACTCGACGTAACGGAAGAAGGTCCGGATTGCGATAAGCCGCGCGTTGCGCGTGCGAGCACAGTTGCCGCGATTGGTCTCAATCTCGTCGAGGAAACTGAGCACCAGATCCGGACCGAGATCCTCGATCCTAAGGTCACTGGGCCGGCTGTCGAGTTGCTTGGTTGCGAACCGGACTAACAGCGCGAAACAATGGGCGTAAGTCGCCACCGTGTGTGGGCTGGCGTTGCGATCTCGGGGCAAATGCTCGCACAAGAAGGCGGTGAGGTGCGGAGCGAGAGCCGTCATGCCTCCCTCCCTTGGAAAAGCTGCTCGCCGGCTTCGGCTATGCTGCGCAGCAGAACTGGCGTTGCTTCGAGATACCAATAGGTGTGCTCCAGTTCGGAGTGGCCGAGATAAGTGCTGAGAGCGAGCATATGGGCGGTGACCTCGCAACGATCGTGCGCGCATGCTTCCAGTGATCGCACGGCGAACATATGCCGCAGGTCATGCACGCGAGGGCCCGACGCGCTGCCCAGGTCGCGGATTCGTAAATGATGAGCGAGCCGACGGAAAACTTGATACACGGTCGACTTTCGCGGAGCCTGGCCGGTCGTCACGACGAACAGGTCGCTTCCGCCCGCATTCAGGTCCTCTCGGAGAGCCAGATAGCGATTCAGCGCCTGTCGGGTGGTCGAGTGGATCGGCAGGAGCCGGCTCTTGCCGAACTTTCCCTTGCGAACGATGAGACCGTCATCGGTGAAATCGCCGCGTTTGAGCGCCAGCGCTTCCGAAATGCGCATGCCAGTCGCGGCGAGGAGTCCGAACAGGTGATGGTAGGTATGCGGGCTGATCGACCCTTTTGGCCCAAGCTTGAGTGCAGCCGTCATGAGGTCTCGCAGCTGATGATGGCCCAGCAGGTGCGGCGCCGGGCGCGGGCAACGCCCACGTCCAAACGCACCAGCAGGTGGGATCTCGTGGTGTGGGTCCTCCGCATGAATGAAAATGCAAAAGCGCCTGATGGCGGAGTAAAATGTCCTTGCTCGTGTTGGCGAGGAGGCCGAGCGGCACCAGGCAAATATCCGCTCGGTGCGCATATACTGATCGTCGTTCGCTTCGGCATATGTCACGAAACACCGCAAGATCTGGTCCTCATTGTTGAATTTTAGCCCGAGGCTACGATGCAGGGCGACGTAGCGCGTCACGTCATCGCTCAGCATCATGCGTCTCCGGGCCATGGCTGGGCGACGCGCGCCAGCATCACGACATCCACCTTGGCGTAGATGGCCGTCGTTGCAGGCGACTGATGCCGAAGGAGAGCTCCGATCGACTCCAGACTGGAGCCGGACCTGACCATTGCGGTGGCCAGCGAATGGCGAAACACATGCGCTCCGGATGGACCTCCTTTGACGCCCGCGCGGTCGCGGGCCTTTGCAACGATGCGGGCGATCTCTGCTGAGGAAGCCAAAGGCCTGAACGGCGCGTGCGAACGCAGGAACACGCGGTCTTCCGGAACGATTGGGCGAGCCTGCTCGATGTAGGCCAACAGCGCGTCGCCTGCGTCCTGCGGGAGTGGCAGTTGCGCCGCCCTTCGACTCTTGCCATCTACGCGCAACAGCGCATTGGCCCAATCTATGTCGGAGAGCTTGAGTTGGCACACATCCCCAGCGCGAAGGCCGAGGCGAGCGAGCAGAAGGATGATTGCTTGATTCCGGATACCCGTCGACGTGGCGTCGTGACAGGACGTGACGATACGCTCGACAGCTTCCGGGCTGATGAAGCGCGGCAACACGGCGTCGCGCCGGCGTGACGCGTAGGGCACTGCATGGACGAGTTCGGGACGGCACGCGCCGTTGGCCGCAAGAAACCTGAGATACGCCCGCAGCACTGTCGCAGTCAGCTGGACCGAACCGCGGGACCGAGTCACGGGCTGGTCCAACACGATATTGCGGATCGTAACGGCGTCATATTTGCTCGGGTCCTCGCCGAGCGACTGCAGCCAACGCGCCGTTTCGGCCAGATAGCGCACAACCGTCTGTTTGGTGACGCCGCATCGGTGAACAAGCCAGGTCCGGAATGCGCAAAGGCGCGGATCTTCTTCAGCGACACCGCGCGCCGGCGCCAGTCCACGGTCGCGCAGGAACTGAAGAAATGCAGCTCCGCTTCGCCGCCGTCGAAGCACGCCCGAGGCGGTCAGCCTGCCGCGTTTGCGACAAAGAAAGCACTGGCAGTCGTGCTGAGCGAACCGTTCGACGTCGGCGTCACTCACGACCTGCGCGCCAACCCGCGACAAGCGGAGCCAATGAACAAAATGCTCCGCGCCGGAAATCAACATGCCTCGGCATCCTCGGCTGTAGCTCAGGGCGACGAGGTGATCGCCATACGCTGGCAGTCGAGCGACCACTGGGCCAAGATCGGGAACGGGAATTGCGCCTTGATCTTCAAGAAACGCGACGAACCGGCGGACATTGGTGACGTAGCCTGGCTGTTGAATGGCTCGCGGGCTGAAGCTCACGCATTGGCACCGATGGCGTGTGAAGCGCTGTACGACTTCGGCATCCACACGGCTTAAGGGCACGTGGCGTAGCCGCACCCAATGGAGGAAATGCCGTGCGGCGCCGGCGCGGTTCCTAAAACTGGGAGAACCGAGTTGCGCGTCGAGATACCGAGCAAGGATTGCATCGGCTCGAAGGCGGTCACCGTGCGCAGGCGGCTCATCCAAAGTAGGCAGTGGACTGGTGATCATGCTGATCCTTTCGGCTTTTAGAGGCTGAACGGATCGAAATTATGCCGAGTAAATCCTTGAGGTCATCCAGGCCGCGCAATGCCCCGCCCACTCTTGCTCGGCATAATCTCCTGCTCGACATAAGAGGTGTTATGCCGATATCGGCATAAAACCTGCTCCTGGCGTTCGTGGTCCGGGCTGACCGTGAAGCCCATCAATTGGTCGAGCGTCACGCCGTCTTCGGCGTAAATGTCGAGCAGTTTCGGCGAGACGGACGCCAGCCGCAGTCGCTGCTTGACCACATTGACGCTGACGAAAAAAGCCGCCGCGATCTCCTCCTCGCTCTGACCTTTTTCGCGCAGCGCCAGAAACGCCTGGAATTGATCAAGCGGATGCAAAGGGGCGCGCTGGACATTCTCGGCGAGACTGTCCTCTTCCGGCGTTCCCTCGGTGCGTACGACGCAGGGGATCGGCGCATTGCGAGCCAGGCGCTTCTGCTTCACGAGCAGTTCGAGCGCGCGGTAGCGGCGGCCGCCGGCGGGGATTTCGAACATGCCGGTTTCGGCGCCATTCTCGTCCAGCACCCGCCGCACGGTGATGCTCTGCAACAACGTGCGGCGGGCGATGTCCTCGGCCAGCTCTTCGATCGAGACGCCCGCTTTGATCCGCCGCACATTCGCCTGCGACAGCGCCAGCTTGTTGAAGGGAATATCGCGCGAGGCGCTCAACTGAATTTTCTGAACCGTCTTGGCCATGGAAGTTACTCCACGACGAGCGGCCGAAAGCCATTCTCTCGACCTGAAACCCGTCACGAAGCGCAGCGCCGCCCTCTTACTCTGAGGGCGACGCCGAAAAATAAGAGGAGGAAGGCACAGCGCCAGAGAACCGTGGTCTCGGCGTCATTGCGTCACGATGATCAGGCGGCGCGCTCCAACAACGCTTTGGCCTTGCCCTCGATCTCGAGGCGCGCATCCTGATGCGGCTTGGCGCGGGCGATTGCGGTGATGCCCTGCACGAAGTCGAAGATGCTCTCCGGCGGGTGGCCTTCTTCATTCAGAACCGTCGCGATCACTTTGGCCGTTTCGGCTTTGCTGAACCCGCGCTTACGCAGAAACGCCTCCCGCTCCTCGTTCTTGCGGGCGACGATGCGCTCGCGCGCCGCCTTGACGCCAGCGATAAAGGGCGCCGGCGAGGAGCGGGCGAAGTTCGTGAGGGCCGGCGCCGCCTCATGCGCGAAGCGCTGCGCCGCGAATTTGCTGTGCCGAATGCTGATTTCCTCGAAACCTTCGACGCCCCAAAGGTTGCGGTTCATGCACACGGCGCGAAGATAGAAGGAGGCGATGCCGAGTGTTTTCGAGCCGACCTCACTGTTCCAGCAATAAAAGCCGCGAAAGAACACATCTGGATCGCCGTTCGGCAGACGGCCGGCCTCGATCGGATGCGTATCGTCGACGAGAAAAAGAAAGACGTCGCGATCGCTGGCGTAAAGCGTCGTCGTCTCTTTGGTGACGTCCACGAAAGGATTATGGGTCATCGTCGCCCAATCGAGGACGCCAGGAACTTTCCAACGCGTGTCGCTCGTTCCGTTCCCCGCGATCTTCATCACGGCGGCGACGAGTTCATGGTCCCAGATACGACCATAATCGGGACCGGTGACGGCGCGCAGCTCCGCCCGGCCGTCCTCGGCTTCGAGCGTTTTGATCAACTCGGCACGATGCGACAGCAGGCCATGCTGGAGATTGACGCCAGAGAGC
>VGEB01000122.1 GCA_016869435.1 Alphaproteobacteria bacterium
TGGCCGCCTTCCAGGACCATCCGCGCCAATTCCGCTCGACCGCTCGGCGTCAAACGGGCATTCTTATGGATGTTCATCCGGACCTCCGGGAAAAGGTGAAGCTTCGCAACTCCACTTTCCTCGGCCTCGTCCGGATGGACAACCTATAGAAAGCTCACAGCTAGCGACGGCGGCCGTAAACCTCGTCGGCGCGTTTGGCGAAGGCGTCGGCATATTTGTGAAAGGCCCGATCGAACATCGCGCCCATCACCAGCCCGAGCGCCGCGCTCTTGAATTCGTATGCGATGTAGAATTCGATAATCGAACGGGGCGCGTTTGCGGTCGTCCCCGGCTCGTCGCGAAAGGTCCAACGATTGTCGAGCTTGCGAAACGGTCCCTCGGCGCATTCGACCCTGATGTCCAGCCTGTTGGCGTCGCAGCAGACCCTGCTCACATAGCGCTCGCAGACGGCTTTGAAGCCGACCTGCATCTCGACGAATGACACGTCGATTCCCGGCGCGATCGTCGAGCGGCGGCGGATGCGGATGGCCTCGCAAAGCGGCACGAATTGCGGATAGGATTGTACGTCGGAGACAAGCGCGAACATTTCCTTCGCGCTGTGCGGCACATGGCGGCGGTTGCGGAAGCTCTTCATGAACCAAAGCTTCTAATTGATCGACGCGGCAGCGGCAAAAGGCTGCGTCCGCGGGGCTGGAACAATTCCCGCCGGGACACAGTTCTATCGACGAGCTCTCGCTCGCTCCGATATGCGCAACATTCCTATGGAGGAAACGATGGCGGACAAATCCAATTTTACGGCCGACGAGTGGAAGAAAGTCTTGGAATCGCCGCTGCTTGCGGGCTTTGCGGTCAGCGCCGGCGACCCGAGCGGATTTATCGGCATGTTGCAGGAGGGATTTGCGAGCGCCAAGGCTTTGGCCACGGCGAAATCCGATCCGAACGCCGATGCACTGATCAAGGCGGTCGTCAACGATCTGTTAACGCCGGACGGCCGCGCCGCCGCCCGCGACGGCGTGAAGAATGTGGTCGACGGCGCCAAGCCGGATGAGTTCAAGGATCGTGCGCTGAGCGAATTGCGCCGCACCGCATCGATCCTCGATTCGAAGGCGCCCAGCGAATCGAAAGCCTTCAAGAGCTGGCTCAACGATATCGCCAATCTCGTGGCCGAAGCCGGCGTCGAAGGCGGCTTTCTGGGATTTGGCGGCGTGAAAGTCAGCGACGCCGAGCGCGCGACTCTGGCGGAAATTTCGACCGCGTTAAGCGCGTAGCCCGTCTCCTTTCAGGAGATGCGACGAAGGCGAGCGGGTGGGAAACGGCGCCACATGCGCCATCCTCTCCTCGCCCCCTTGCGGCGCGCGCGCCAGCTGGGCGTCGGCGTCGATTCGCCGGCTGCGGCGCTCCGCAGTTCGCCCCGGCAGGTTCACTTACCAGTCCGCCAGCCGCCGCGCCGCGCGGAGTTTGGCGAAATCGTCGCCGGCATGATGGGACGAGCGGGTGAGCGGCGATGACGCGACATAAAGAAAGCCCTTGGCGTAGGCGATCGTCTTATAGGAGTCGAACTCCTCGGGCGTCACGAAGCGCTCGACGGGATGGTGCTTGCGCGTCGGCTGCAGATATTGGCCGATGGTGATGAAGTCGACGTCGGCCGAACGCATGTCGTCCATTATCTGCATCACTTCGATGCGGCTTTCGCCGAGCCCCGCCATGATTCCCGATTTGGTGAAAAGCGACGGGTTCAACTCCTTGGCGCGCTGCAGCAGCCGCAGCGAGTGGAAATAGCGCGCGCCCGGCCGCACCGTGACATAGAGCGACGGCACGGTTTCGAGATTGTGGTTGAACACGTCTGGTCCCGCCGCGACGACCTGCTCTAGCGCGCCCTCCTTGCGCAAAAAGTCTGGCGTGAGGACTTCGATCGTCGTCTCGGGACAGGTCGACCTTATGGCGGCGATGGTTTCGGCGAAATGGCCGGCGCCGCCATCATCGAGGTCGTCGCGGTCGACGGAGGTGACGACCGCATGGGTAAGGCCGAGCGCCCTGGTCGCTTCGGCCACCCTGCCCGGCTCGCTCCGATCGAGCGGCGCCGGCATTCCGGTCGCGACGTTGCAGAACGCGCAGGCGCGCGTGCAGACCTCGCCCATGATCATGAAGGTGGCGTGCTTCTTCTCCCAGCATTCGCCGATGTTGGGACAGGCCGCTTCCTGGCACACGGTCGAGAGCCCCGCGTCCTTGAGCAGGCCGCTTGTCTCGGCCCAGGCCTTGGAGCCCGGCGCCTTGACCCGGATCCACGGCGGCTTGCGCAGAACCGGCGCATCGGGGCGGCCGGCCTTCTCGGGATGGCGTAAAGGCGACGCCCTCCGCTTCTTGCGGGGATCGTCGTTCAAGAGATCGAGAACGGTCAAGAGCGGTGAGTCTCCTCACCCTCCAAGCTAGGGGCGTCAGCGATGAACCGCAATGTCGGTATCGAAGTGGTGCAGGATGCGCCACGCGAGACAGAAGAGCGCCGCGCCGAAGGCTCCTGAGATCAACACCGAGTCGGCGCCGCGGGGGCCAACGCCGGCGCGGACCGCGCATTCGGCGGCAAGCCACGCTCCGGTGACCCCAGCAAGCAGCAAGGCCCCTGTTCGGCAGTCCACACGTTCGGCAACGCGGGCCAGATGCGTGAATCTGGTGGCGCACCAGCCGATGGCGCCGCCGATCAGCAGCAGGGCGAGGAACTGCGCATTGGGCGCGCCAATAAGGTCGGCTGCGGCGGAGAGCGTCGCGTCCATGGATGTCTCCTGCGAGCAAGGAAGATCGCTACTAACGCTGGCGTCCCAATAACGAACATGTCAGTTCTTTGTTCCGAACAATCCACAGAAAAATCGCATCTCGAAATAAATGGATATTACCATTATCTATCAATATATTGTAACTTACACTTAAAGTATAAGATGAGATTTTGCTAGAGATATTCGACCTCCAGAACGCCCGGTATCGCTCGCAGCGCTCCGGCGACGTCGGGATTGACCGAATAGGTCCCCGGCAGACGAATTTCAATCTCCTCTCTTCCCGCTTCGCGTTTGAGAAGGATTGACACCTCGCCGTCGCCGCGTCCGCTCAGCCGCGTCTTGATCCGATCCAGCGGGCTTTCGTCGCCGACCACGACGCGCAATCCCTTCTGCGCCCGGGCTGCGGCGGCGGCCAAGGGTTCGACCGTAACGATGCGGGCGCGAACGTCCTCGCCTTCGACAGCCGCGGAGAGCGTTACCAGAACCGCCGCGCCCTTTTCCAAAAGATCGCGATATTGCGTCAGCCCTTCCTGGAAGAGGATCGCTTCATATTGGCCGCTGACGTCCGAAAGCTGCACGATGCCCATTTTCGATCCAGACTTGGTGCGCCGCTCGGCGCGATCCAACACCACAGCGGCCAGCCGCCCGGCGGTCGCCCCGCGTTTGACAGAGGCGGCGAATTCGCTCCACCGCGAGACGCGCAGCTTCGGCATGAGACTGGCGTAAGCGTCCAGCGGATGGCCAGAAAGGAAGAAGCCGGCGGCTTCAAATTCGCGGCGCAAGGTTTCGGCCGCCGGCCAAGGCGGCGTTTTGGGGACAGCGAGGTCCGCCGGTTCGGCTTCGCCGAACAGGGCGTTTTGGCCGGCCTTGCGGTCGTCGGCGTGCCGGTTGGCGGCGGCGAGCATTGGCTCGATCGCGGCGAAGGCCCGCGCGCGATTGGGCTCGATCTCGTCGAAGGCGCCGCAGGCCGCAAGACTCTCCAGCGTCTTCTTGTTCACTTCGCGCGGATTCAGCCTTTCCGCAAAATCGGCGAGACTCGCGAAGGGGCGCTCTCCCCGGACGCGCACAAGAGACTCTGCCTGTCCCTCGCCGACCCCCTTGATCGCCGAAAGCGCGTAGCGAATTTCGAGCTTTCCGTCGGCCCCCGCCCCCACGTCGAAATCGATGCCTGAACGGTTGATCGACGGCGGCTCGACGGCGAGGCCCATCCGCCGCGCCTCGTCGCGAAACTCGGCGAGCTTGTCGGTCTGGCTTTTGTCGAAGGTCATCGAAGCGGCGAGAAATTCCGCCGGATAGTGAGCTTTCAGATAGGCCGTCTGATAAGTGATGAAGGCGTAGGGCGCCGAGTGCGATTTGTTGAAACCATATTCGGCGAATTTGGCGCAGGCGTCGAAAATGGCGTGGGCGGTCGACTTCGGGATGCCGTGCTCGGTTGCGCCGGAGACGAAGCGTTCGCGCTGCGCATCCATCTCGGCCTTGATCTTCTTGCCCATGGCGCGGCGCAGAATATCGGCCTGTCCGAGGCTGTAGCCGGCGAGATCCTTGGCGATCTGTTGCACCTGCTCCTGATAGGTGATGACGCCGAAGGTCTCCTTGAGGATCGGCTCCAGTTCGGGATGGTCGTATTCGATCGGCTCGTCGCCGAGCTTGCGGGCGCAATAGGTCGGGATATTGGCCATCGGGCCCGGCCGATAGAGCGCGACAAGGGCGATGAGGTCCTCGAACCGGTCGGGGCGCATGTCGACCAGCGCCTTTTTCATCCCGGCGCTTTCCACCTGGAACAAGCCGACCGTCTCGCCGCGCCGCAGAAGGTCGAAGGTCGGTTCGTCGTCGAGCGGCATGGCGGTCGGATTGAGCGAAATCCCGCGCTTTTCGAGGAGCGAAACGCAGGTCGAGATGACCGTCAGCGTCTTCAGCCCAAGAAAGTCGAATTTAACGAGGCCCGCCGGCTCCACCCATTTCATATTGAATTGGGTCGCCGGCATATCGGACTTGGGGTCGCGGTAAAGCGGCGTCACCTCATGCAGCGGGCGGTCGCCGATCACGACGCCGGCGGCGTGGGTGGAGGCGTTGGAATAGAGCCCTTCGAGCGATCCGGCGATCTTGAACAGGCGCTTGACCCGCTCGTCCTCGTCGACGGCCTCGCGCAATTTCTGCTCGCTCGCCAGCGCCTCGGCGAGGGTGACGGGCTTCGCGGGGTTTTGCGGAACGAGCTTGGCGAGCTTGTCGACCTGCCCCAGCGGCATTTCCAGCACGCGGCCGACGCTGCGCAGAACGCCGCGCGCGAGAAAGGAGCCGAAAGTGATGATCTGCGCGACACGGTCAGCGCCATAACGCTCGCGCACATAGTCGATCACCTCGCCGCGCCGCGATTGGCAGAAATCGACGTCGAAATCCGGCATCGACGTTCGTTCGGGATTGAGAAAGCGCTCGAAGAAGAGCCCGAAGCGGATGGGGTCGAGGTCGGTGATGGTCAGCGCATAGGCGACGAGCGACCCGGCGCCCGAGCCGCGGCCGGGGCCAACCGGAATGCCCTGAGACTTCGCGAATTTGATGAAATCCGCGACGATGAGAAAATAGCCCGGAAAGCGCATCTTCTCGATCACGGATAGCTCGAAATCGAGCCGGGCGGCGTATTCCTCTAATGTCGTGCCCGTCGCCGGTCCGTGGGCCGCGAGTCGCTTTTCGAGCCCTTCGGCCGCCTGCCGGCGCAGCTCCTGCGCTTCGATCTCGTCGAGGGAGTGCGAGTCGTCCGTCTCCCGAACGAAGCGCGGCATGATCGGCTTGCGGGTCTGCGGCCTGAAGCTGACGCGACGCGCGATCTCCAGCGTGTTGGCGGTCGCTTCCTCCAGGTCGGCGAAAAGCGTGTGCATGTCGGCGCGGGTCTTGAAGTAGTGATCCGGCGTCACGCGTCGTCGGGCGTCGGCGCTCGCCACCGCGCCTTCGGCGATGCACAGCAGCGCGTCATGCGCTTCAAAATCGCCGGGCTGAGCGAAATACGGTTCGTTCGTGGCGACGAGCGGCAGCCCGCGACGATAGGCTAGGTCGAGCAATTGCGGCTCGACCTCCCGCTCGGCCGGCAGATTGTGCCGCTGGACTTCGACATAGAGTCTGTCGCCGTAAAGACGTTCGAGCGCGGTGAGGCGCGCCCGCGCCTGCTCCGGACTGCCCTTCGCGAACGCGCGGTCCAGTGCGCCATCGGGGCCGCCTGTGAGCGCGATCAGCTCCTGCGCATCGGCGTCCAGAGCGTCGAGCGTCACATGCGGCTCATCGCCCTGCTCAGTGTCGAGAAAGGCGCGCGAGGCGAGACGCATGAGATTGCGATATCCCGCCTCGGTCTTGGCGAGCAGCACAATATTGCCGAAGCGATCGTCCCGCGCCGCGCCCGCTCCTCCCTTTCCGTCGCCGAAATCGACGCGAAGCTGGACGCCGGCAATCGGCTGAATTCCAGCTTTCGCCGCCTTTTCCGAAAATTCGAGGGCCGAGAATAGATTATTGGTGTCGGTTACGGCGAGCGCGGGTTGCTCGTCGCGCGTCGCAAGGTCGATGAGCTTGCCGAGCGCAAGCGCGCCCTCGCGCAGCGAATATGCGGTGTGGACGTGGAGATGAACAAAGCCGGCTTTGGCGGCTGGCATATTCTGGCGCCTGGGTAGGGCGTGGCGGATTCGAAATGAATTTTACAGTCTCGCGTTTGGCGGCGAAACCCTTAGCCGCCGCCGTCCCCAGATGACGCAAAAAGCCCGGCCTGAGGCTTCAGGTCCGGGCGAAGAATACGCGGTCGCCTAAAAGGTGAAGCGGCGAACGTCCACGCCATATTCGTTGAGGAGCTTGTTCATCGCGGGAGAAAGGCGAACCACGCGAAAAGCCCTTTGATTTGAGCTGCAGTCGTTCTTGAGCCCAACATATTTGGCTTGCAGCGCGTTGGCCTCGCTTTCGCCGACAGAGGTTCGCACCTGTTCGATCACCATGCTCACTTCTGAGCCGCCATATTGATGGACGAGAGAACAGCCGACGCGCAGATCCTGCGCAAAGGCCGGGGAGAGCGGAAGGCTCAAAAGTAACGCGCCAAACAGCGCGCCGGCGAATGCCGGCTTTCTGTGACTCACGTGATACTCCTTGGCTGAAGTCGCGTTCGCGGGTCGCTAGATAAAAGGTCTCAGCGAAAAGCGGCGAAACTGCGTTCTGCCGAAAGCCCGGCGGAGGCTCACGCCTCCCCGGCTGGCTGTCCTGCCTGTGTTTTGGACGAACGTCGTTAGCGCGTATTACTCGGCAGGGTTGTACGCCTTGGCCGCCGATTCGATCGGCTTGAAAACTTCCTTGGCGATCGACGTATAGAGCTCGCCGAGCTTGGTCGCTTCAGCGAGGAAGTCCTCATAGGCGCTCTTGGCGTAGTCGGACTGAAGCTGGATGGCTTCGTCCAACTTTTTGACCGCAATCAGCTTTTCAGCCAGGACGCGGCTCTTTTCGAAGGACTTCTTGGAATAGTCGGTCGTCTCGGCGGCGATGCTCTGCCAGCCCTTGGTCACCGCGGCCGCGGCGGCGGAAACGGCTTCAAATTGCTCTTTGCCGAGCTTCTGAACGCTGTCTAAGGAAGCTACCATGGTTCGTCCTCATGATTTTGGCGCAAAGGCGCCCTATGCGGCTAAATGCGCCTGCTGACGAATTATTTATATGCATTGCACAAATAAGAGTCAATAAAAATGGGGGATGTCCCGCTTGATGTTGAAAAGCGGAAATCGGCGTTGCTGGCCTGAATGCTATGCGGCTTTCGCGGTTTGAGCAAGATGCTCGTTCGATGGGACGGCGTTCGCCATGCGCTTTGCGAGCGC
>VGEB01000123.1 GCA_016869435.1 Alphaproteobacteria bacterium
ATCTGCATGTCGCGCCGGAGCGGGCGCATGGCGTCGACGCTCTTGCCGTCGATGCGCTTACCCAAGAAAACGATCGGCCCTTCCGAGCGGATAAGCCGCAGCATGGCGAGCGCCAGCGTCGTCTTGCCGGAGCCGGACTCGCCGACGACCCCGACGGTGGCGCCTTCGCGCACCGCGACGGTGACGCCGTCGACGGCCTTCACATAGCCGACGGTTTTGCGCATGAACCCGCGCTTGATCGGGAACCAGACGCGCAGGTCGTCGGCTGACGCAACGACCGTCGCTTCTCTGTTTTCAACGATCGGCGCGCCTTTTGGCTCCGCCGTGAGCAGCGCCTTGGTGTAGGGATGCTGAGGCGATGAGAAGACTGTTTCGACTTCGCCCTGTTCGACGATGCGGCCCTTTTGCATGACGCAGACCGTGTCGGCGAACCGGCGCACGAGCCCGAGGTCATGCGTGATGAACAGCATCGCCATGCCGTAGGTTTCCTGCAGCCGCTCCAGCAGCGCGAGAATCTGCGCCTGCACGGTGACGTCGAGCGCCGTCGTCGGTTCGTCGGCGATAAGCAGATCGGGTTTGTTGGCGAGCGCCATGGCGATCATGACGCGCTGACGCTGGCCGCCGGAGAGCTGATGCGGATAGGCGGTAAGCCGCGCGGCAGGATCCGGGATGCCCACTTCTCCGAGAAGCTCGACGACCCGCCTGCGAACAGCCTCTTCGCCGCGCATGCCGTGCAGTTCGAGAATTTCGGCGATCTGCCGCTCGATCGTATGCAACGGATTGAGCGACGTCATCGGCTCCTGGAACACCATGGTGATGCGCGCGCCGCGGACGGCGCGCAGCCGATTGTCGTCGATCGCAAGCATGTTCTCGCCGTCGAACAGCGCCTCGCCGGCGGCGATCGCGCCGGGAGGCAGCAGGCGCACGATCGACAGCGCGCTGATCGACTTGCCGGAGCCGGATTCGCCGACGAGCGCCAGGGTCTTGCCGCGCTCGAGCGAGAAGGAGACGCGGTCGACCGCCTTGGTCTCGCGCCCACTGTGCAGAAAGGAGACCGAGAGATCGCGAACGTCGAGGAGGGGAGGAGAGGTCATTTGAGCGCGCGCAATTCGTCGATGGTGGATGCGTCCAGATTAATCATGCGCATTCCATCGGGGTTGGAAAGTCGCTTATCCGCCGTGACAAAAGCGACGCAATCATGGAGTTTTGCCGTCGCGACATGAATCGCGTCGGGCATTCGCATGGATTTGTTGGTCGCTCTCAGTCTTGCCGCCTGCAACAGGACGCGTCGATCGATTGGAAAGGCTTCTATGGTCGAAGATGATACGAACAGCGCTTCATAGGCATCGCACAACTCCTTGTCCCCGGTTTCCAAAGGTTTCGTCAGCAGCTCGGCGACAACCAGTTCGCTGATCACGCCGACAGCTCCGCCACCTCTGACGTGATCGAGCACGGATCTCCCTCGTGTGATCGGAACATCATCATTTTCAAATGCATCTATAAATACATTTGCGTCGAGATAGATTCTGATGGTCATCGTTCGCGATGATCCCATTCGTCGCGAAGCGCACGTACATGGTTATTTACTTCCTCAAGCGAATGAAAAGTAGCGCGGCGGATATGCTCATATTTGGAAAACCAATCGTCGCGCGCGTCACTCGTTTTGGGGCCAGAGCTGGCGCTCTCCACCTCAATGGTGATTGTCACCCTATTTTCGGCGCCGATTTCATCTCTCAAGTCCTCGGGAAGCCTCGCCGCCGGGTAATGTTCACGCACAATTCTGTTCATTGTCTTGCTCCGCTCGCATGTCTAGCACGCCGTCACCGGAAATTCTTCCTCGGGTCGAAGGCGTCTCGGACCGCTTCGCCGACGAAGACGAGCAGCGACAGCATCAGCGCGATGACGGCAAAGCCGGTCAGTCCCAGCCAGGGCGCCTGAAGGTTGGATTTGCCCTGCAGCAGCAGCTCGCCGAGCGAGGGCGAGCCCGGCGGCAGGCCAAATCCGAGAAAATCCAGCGCCGTCAGCGTTGTGATCGACGAGTTGAGAATGAAGGGCAGGAAGGTCAGCGTCGCCACCGTGGCGTTGGGCAGCAGATGCTTGACGATGATGCGAAAATTGCTGAGCCCGAGCGCCCGGGCGGCGTTGACATATTCGAAATTGCGCGCGCGCAGGAATTCGGCGCGCACCACATGCACCAGCGACACCCAGGAGAACAGCAGCAGGATGCCGAGCAGCACGAAAAAGCCAGGCGTCAGGAACGATGAAATGATGATGAGCAGGTAGAGTTGCGGCAGCGAGGACCAGACTTCGATAAAGCGCTGGAACACAAGATCGACGCGTCCGCCGAAATAGCCTTGTATTGCGCCGGCGGCGACGCCGACGATCGAGGAGACCGTCGCCAGGATCAGGCCGAACAGCACCGAAATTCGAAATCCGTAAAGCAGACGCGCGACGACGTCGCGGCCCTGATCGTCGGTGCCGAGCCAATTATATTCGAGCGCGGCGCAGCCGCGGTTGGGCTGGCCCGGACGCAGGCCCTTGGCGGCCGCGACCTCGCACTGCTTCTGCGTCAGCATCCAGGTCGGCGGCGAGGGCGCCGGCGTCGGCAGCTCAAGATTATGCGTGTCATAGGAGAAGCGGACCGGCGGCCAGAGCATCCAGCCATGCTCCTTGATCTCGTCGGCGATGACGGGATCGCGATAATCGGTGCGCGCCAGAAAGCCGCCGAATTTTTCCTCCGGATAAGAGACGAAGGCCGGAAACAGCAGTTCGCCCTTGTACCACGCCAGAATCGGCCGGTCGTTCGCGAGGAAATTCGCGCCAAGCGACATGACGAAGAGCGTCATGAAAATCCAGAAGGACCAATAGCCGCGCCTGTTCGCCTTAAAACTGTCGAGACGGCGCCGGTCAAGCGGCGTCAAGCGCAGCCAGCCTTCGCGATGAAGCGGCGGCGCGAGCTGAAGTTTCGCGTCGATTGCTGCGTTCGCCATCACACCTCGCGCGTTTCGAAATCGATGCGCGGATCGATCCAGGTATAGGTGAGATCGGAAACGAGATTCACGACGAGTCCGAGCAGCGCGAAGATATAGAGATTGGCGAACACCACCGGATAGTCGCGGTTGACGATGCTCTCGAACGAGAGATAGCCGAGGCCGTCGAGCGAGAAGATCGTTTCGATCAGCACGGAGCCGGTCAGGAAGGCGTGAACGAAGGCGCCAGGGAAGCCGGCGATGACGATCAGCATGGCGTTGCGGAACACATGGCCGTAGAGCACGCGTCGTTCGGTGAGGCCCTTCATGCGCGCCGTCTGCACATATTGCTTGCGGATTTCATCGAGGAAGGAGTTCTTCGTCAAAAAGGTCTGCGTCGCGAAGGCCCCGAGCGTCATCGCGCTGACCGGCAGAACGATATGCCACAGATAATCCTTCACCTTACCGAACAGCGAGAGCTGCCAGAAATCGTCCGAAGTGAGGCCGCGCAGCGGGAAGATCTGCCAGAACGAACCGCCGGCAAAGAGCACGATCAGCAGCATGGCGAAGAGAAAACTCGGAATGGCGTAGCCGATAATGACGGCGTTCGACGTCCACATGTCGAATTTCGTGCCGTCGCGAACGGCCTTGGCGATGCCGAGCGGAATTGAAATCGAATAGGAGAGAAGCGTCATCCACAGGCCCAGCGAAATCGAGACGGGAAGCTTCTCGCCGATGAGCTTGATGACGCTTTCGTCGCGAAAATAGCTGCGGCCGAAATCGAACATCGCGTAATTCTTCACCATCAGCAGGAATCGTTCCCAGGCGGGCTTGTCGAAGCCGAACTGCTTTTCGAGTTCCGCAATGAACTTCGGGTCGAGCCCCTGGGCGCCGCGATATTTCGAGGCGGTTTCCGCGGCCATCGTGCCGGTTTGGCTCGCCCCGCCCTGGCCGACGTCGCCGCCGCCGCCGGAAAAGCGTCCGGTGGCGCCGACGTCGAAGCCTTGCAGCTGCGCGATGATGCGCTCAACCGGACCGCCCGGCGCGAACTGCACGATGGCGAAGGAAATAAGCATGATGCCGAGGATCGTCGGGATCATCAGCAGCACGCGGCGGGCGATATAGGCTCCCATCCGTCTAGCGTCCCGTAAAGTTGATCTTGCGCGCCTTCTCGTCTTCCCACCACCAGGTCCACAACACGCCGGTGTCGAATTTCGGCGCGCGCTCCGGTTTGCCGAACAGGTCCCAATAGGCGAAGCGGTGCACCGGATTGTACCAGTGCGGGATCCAATAGCGCTGCGCCCGCAAGGCGCGATCGAGCGCCCGGCAGCACGTCACCAGCTCTTCGCGCGTTTGCGCCTGCAGCGATTTTTCCACGAGCGCGTCGATCGCCGGATTGGCGACGCCCGCCAAATTGCGCGAACCGGGGACGTTGGCGGTCTTCGAGCTGAAATAGGCGCGAAGCTCTTCTCCCGGATTCCAGCTCATCATCAGCACGTCATGCACGACATCGAAGTCGAAGTCCTCCAGGCGCTTTTTATACTGCGCCGCATCGACGATGCGAATGCGGGCGTTGACGCCCAGCAGCTTCAGATTCTTGATGAAGGGCTGCGTATGGCGCTCGAACACGCTGGAGTTGTCGAGAAACTCGAATTCGAGCGGAGTCCCGTCAGCCAAGCGTAAAACGCCGTCCTTGCGCGTGCAGCCTGCGGCGACGAATAGATCATTGGCTTTTTTGAGCAGAACGCGGTCTTGTCCCGTGCCGTCGGAGACAGGCGAGACGAACGGTTCGCCGAAAACCTCCGGCGGCAGATCGGCGCGATAGGGCTCGAGCAGCGCCTTTTCCTGTTCGCTCGGCAGGCCCTTCGCTTCAAGCTCGGAATTTTCGAAATAGGACGAGATGCGCCTATAGGCGTCATACATCAGATTGCGGCTCGTCCATTCATAGTCGAAGGCGTAGCCGATCGCTTCGCGCACGCGCGGGTCCTTGAAAATCGGGCGGCGCGTGTTGAAGAACCATCCCTGGATCTGCGGAATATTGTTGTTGGGCGTCGTCGTTCGCTTGACGCGTCCGTCCTTGAAAGCGGGAAAGTCATAGCCCGTCGCCCAGACGCGCGCGATATTTTCCTCGCGCTCGGTGAAAGCGCCGGCCTTGAACGCTTCGAAGGCCACCTGACTGTCGCCGAAATATTCGAAGCGCACGACGTCGAAATTGCCCTGGCCTATAACGATCGGCAAATCCTTCGCCCAATAGTCGGACATGCGATGATAGGCGATGTAGCGCCCTTGCTCGAAGGCGCCCACCTTATATGGCCCCGAGCCAAGCGGCGGCTCCAAAGTCGTTTCTTCAAAGTCGCGATCCTTGTAATAGGCGCGCGAAAAGATCGGCTGCCCGACGACGCTGAGCGGCAAGTCGCGCGTGCGACCGGGCGCGAATCGCACGACGAGAACGTCGTCCGCCTCCGCTTCCGCGCTTTCGAGATCCCGCAACAATTGGCTGATGACGGGATGGCCCTTGCTTTTGAGGATGTTGAGCGAAAAGGCCGCGTCATGCGCCGTCAGCGGCGAGCCGTCGTGAAAGCGCGCCTCTTTGCGCAGGAGAAAAGCGTAGGTGAGCTTGTCCGGCGAGATGCGCACCTTCTTGGCGACGAGGCCGTAATAGGCGTCGCGTTCATCGAGGCTCTGGTTCATCAGGCTGTCGAAAACGAGCGACAGGCCCGTGGCCGGATTGCCGCGCAGAATATAGGCGTTGAAACTGTCGAAGGTGGGGCTTGCCGGCGACAGCGCCAGGGTTCCTCCCTTGGGGGCATCCGGATTGACATAGCCGAAATGTTTGAAGTCCGCCGGCTCGCCGAGATCGCCGAAGACCGAGAGTCCATGGCTCTCGATTTCGCCCTGCGCAAGAGGGCCAAAGCGATTCGTGGCCGGCGCTGGCGCTCCAGACTTGGCTAGAACGCGTGGGGCGATCAGGGCGGCGGCGCCGGCGCCGACGATGGAGCGGCGCGACAGGCGAATGCGCGTTAGATCAACGGTCTTGGAATGAGCCAAAAGTGACCTCAGGTGGAGGTGGGCGCGGCCGGCCGCTTGCCCATGAGCCGCAATTATGTCGGTTTTTGGCGGGTTCGCCAGCGGCCTGCCGGAGCCGTCGCGCCCCCTTTGGCCATTTCTGGCAAAAGGCGCGACAACCGCGCGAGAGGACATCAAAAAATGAATCAAATCAACCTCGGCCTTCGCGAGCAGGGCTTCATCGACGGCGCCTGGGTCGGCGCTGAGAACGGCGAAACCTTCCGCGTCATTAATCCCGCGACCGGCGCCGTTCTTGGCCAAGTTCCCGATATGGGCGCGGCGGAGACGCGCCGGGCGATCGACTCCTGCGCGCTGGCGCTGCCCGGCTGGCGCGACCGCGCCGCCAAGGAGCGGGCGCGTCTCATGCGCCGCTGGTTCGAGTTGATCGTGGCCGATCAGGAACGGCTCGCGCGAATCATCACCGCCGAGATGGGCAAGCCGCTTGCGGAGGCGCGTGGCGAGATCGCCTATGCCGCGAGTTTCATCGAGTGGTTCGCGGAGGAGGGGCGGCGCATTTATGGCGACGTGATCCCGGGGCCGACGGACCGTCGTCTCCTGGTCTTCAAACAGGCGATCGGCGTCACGGCGGCGATCACGCCATGGAACTTCCCCTCCGCGATGTTTGCGCGCAAAGTCGGCGCTGCGCTCGGCGCCGGCTGCACGATGGTGGTCAAGCCCGCCGAGCTGACGCCTTTTTCGGCGCTGGCGCTTGCCGAGCTTGCGGAGCGCGCCGGCGTTCCCTCGGGCGTCATCAATGTGGTGACGGCGCAGGACCCGGCGCCGGTAGGTCGCGAATTCGCCCAGAACCCGCTCGTGCGCAAGCTGACCTTCACCGGCTCGACTGAGGTCGGCAGAATCCTGCTTCGGCAGGCCGCCGAGAACATCCAGAAATGCTCGATGGAGCTTGGCGGCAATGCGCCGCTCATCGTCTTCGCGGACGCCGATTTCGATCGCGCCGTCGCAGGCGCCATCGCCGCCAAATATCGCAATAGCGGACAGACTTGCGTTTCGGCCAATCGCATCATCGTCCACGCGTCGATCATCGACGCCTTCGCCGAGAGGCTCGCGGCCTCAGCAGGCGCGCTGAAGGTCGGCGAAGGGACGCAGGAGGGCGTGGCGATCGGGCCGCTGATCGAAGAAGCGGCGGTGGAAAAGGTCGAGCGTCACGTCGCCGACGCTATCGCCCATGGCGCCAGAGTTCTCACTGGCGGCGCCCGCCATGCGCTGGGCGGCGCTTTCTTTCAGCCGACGGTGCTCGCCAATGTGCCGGCCGACGCGCTCATTTTCAATGAAGAAACTTTTGGTCCCGTCGCGCCGCTGATCTCGTTTGAAACGGAAGACGAAGCGGTAAGACTCGCCAACGCCACGCCTTACGGGCTCGCCGCTTACTTCTACAGTCGCGACGTCGCCCGCGTCATCCGCGTCGCGGAGCGATTGGAATTCGGCATGGTCGGCGTCAACGAAAC
>VGEB01000124.1 GCA_016869435.1 Alphaproteobacteria bacterium
GGCGCTCGCAAAGCGCATGGCGAACGCCGTCCCATCGAACGAGCATCTTGCTCAAACCGCGAAAGCCGCATAGCATTCAGGCCAGCAACGCCGATTTCCGCTTTTCAACATCAAGCGGGACATCCCCCTCACGAGGCGCCGACGGGCTTCAGCTATCCAACTTGATCACAACGCCTTCATCGCCACGAAAATCGAGCTTGGCGCGGACAGGCTCACCGCTTCGGCCACTATGTGTCGACAGCGTGATCGCGCCGGAAAGGCCTTTTGGCAGCGAAAAACTGCTGGCGTCACGACAAAAATTCAGCGCGACCAAAATCCGGTCGGCGCCGTGAAGCCGTTCATAGGCAAGAACATGATCGCTCGCGTGAAACAACCGCTGAGAACCTATGCCGAGCGCGGGGTGCGCGTGTCTGTAATGAAGCAGCTTGCTGGTGAGGCAGAGAAGAGAGGTGTCGTCCTCACGCATTGTCGCAACGTTACGCGTCGCAAAGTCAGGCGTGAGCGGAAGCCAGGTCTCGCGCGTCGAGAATCCTGCGAAGGCGCTGGCGTCCCATTGCATCGGCGTGCGCGACGGATCGCGGCCGACGCCGAGATTTGGCTCTCGCTTTCCCCACGGGTCCTGCGCGCGTTCTGGCGGTATGTCGACGTGGCTGATTCCGATCTCATCGCCATAATAGAGCGTCGGCGTGCCGCGCAGCGTCAAAAGCAGCATCGTTGCGAGCCGCGCCTGAGCGGCGCCAACGCGCGCCGCAATGCGCGGCCTGTCGTGATTGCTGAGCACCCAATTCGGCCACGCCCCCTGAGGCAAAGCCGCTTCATATTCTTCTATGAGGGCGCCGATCGTTGCAGCGTCCCAATGCGCATCGAGCAACTGGAAATTGAACGGCAGGTGTACGCCGCCAAGCTCCTTGCCGTAATAAGCGATCAGCCTCTCGATCGGCAGATAGATTTCGCCGAGCAACACGCGGTCAGGAAACTCATCCACGACTCGCCGCATCTCCGCGATCACGTCGTGAACCTCAGGCTGGTCGGACGAATAGGTCTGAGCAAGCCGAGCGATATCCGGCCCTTCGCCGGCAAAATTCGGATTGGCCGGATTGTCCCTGAAGGCGGCGTCCTTAATCATATGCGAGATGACGTCGACGCGAAAACCGTCGACGCCACGCCGCAGCCAAAAGCGCAGCACGTCGTACATTGCGGCGCGCACTTGCGGATTGCGCCAGTTGAGATCGGGCTGCTCAGGCAGAAATGAATGCAGATAATATTGCCGCGTTCCCTCGTCCAAGCTCCAGGCGCTTCCTCCGAAGTGGCTGAACCAATTGTTGGGCGGTCCGCCATTGGGCGCAGCGTCGCGCCAGAGGTACCAGTCACGCAAGCGATTATCGCGCCCGCTTCTGCTCGCGAGAAACCAGGGATGTTCATTGGAAGTGTGGTTGGGCACGAAGTCGATGATGATTTTCAGGCCCTTCGCATGCGCCGCCGAGACCAGCGCATCAAAATCATCCAGGGATCCGAACAGCGGATCGACGTCGCAATAGTCCGAAACGTCATAACCGAAATCATGCATCGGAGAGGGATAGAAAGGCGAAAGCCAGATCGCGTCGATCCCCAGCCAAACGAGATAGTCGAGTCGTTGCCGCACGCCATCGAGATCGCCGACGCCGTCGCCACTCGTATCTTGAAAGGAGCGCGGATAGATTTGATAGATCGTCCCCCTTCGCCACCAGTCGTCAGGCATGAGGCTATCTCGCTGCGTTAGGCGCAAACAATGCGCAGACGCGCGGAGAGTAGCCTGTCCGCATCTGCGCTGAGTCCAGCAAAAATATCGACGTCGCCCGGCTCCACGATGGGCTCCATATCCTCCCCAGGAAACTGGAACGCCTCTGCGCTCAAAGCGAATTCGACCGTCGCGCCTTCTCGCGGCCGCAGAGCGACTTTCGTCCAATCCTTCAGCTCTATCAGCGGGCGCGCCACGCTCGCAATCCTGTCGCGCGCAAAGAGAAAGATCGTTTCCTCGGTCGCGATGTCGCTCTCGTTGCGCAGGTCGACTCTAACTCTCGTCGATTGACTTGTCTTCAGTTCGGCACAGTCGACGCGCAAATTCGATAAGGTCGTTCGCGAATAAGAAAGGCCGTGGCCGAAGGAAAACTGTGGATTGTTCGAACAGTCGAGATATCTACTCGTATAAGGATTGGCGGCGTCGAAAGGTCGGCCAGTCGATCGCGCCGAATAGAAAATCGGAACTTGTCCGACCTCTTGCGGCCAGGTTACGGCGAGCCGGGCGCTAGGATTGAAGCGGCCCGTCAGAATGTCGGCGATCGCCTCGCCTGTCCTATCGCCGAGAAACCATGCGGCGACGACCGCCTGCGCATGTTCGAAAAGCCAGGGCACAGCCAGCGGCCGCCCGCAGAACAGTAGCGCGACCGCCGGCGCGCCCGCGCTCATAACGCGCTCTGCAAGCTGGCGCTGCTTTCCAGGAAGGCCGAGCGCGGCGCGGCAGGCGGCCTCGCCGCTCATACCCGCCGACTCGCCCAGACAGAGCACGACGGCGTCAGCGCCTTTCGCCAGGGCGCAGGCGGATGCGATGCCGCTCTCGTCGTCGCCCTCGATCGCGACGCCGCGATGATGCACTATCTCGCAGTTCGGTAGAGCGCGGCGCAGCCCTTCGAAGGTCGTGACGCAATTCTCGGCGTTGCCTGCCGCGGACCAGGGACCGAGCATCTCAGCGCCCGCATCAGCGAGAGGTCCGATAACGGCGATGCGGCGCACGTTGGCGGAAAGCGGCAGAAGGCCACGATTGGTTAGAAGAGTCGCAGACCGCCGGGCCGCTTCCAGCGCAAGCGTGTGATGAGTATCCTTGGATCCGGCGTCCAACCGAACGACACGATGGGGATCGTCGAAGAGCCCCAGGCGATCCTTCAACTGCAGCACGCGTGCGACCGCGGCGTCGATGTCGCGCGCATCGACGAGACAGCGCGCGAGCGCTTCCGGCAGATGCGCGAGATAGACGCCACTGACCATATCCATGTCTACGCCCGCGTTGAGCGCAATCGCCGCCGCCTCGACCGAATCGGCTGCGACGCCGTGCTCCACTAGTTCGGCGATCGCTGTGTAATCGCTCATAATGACGCCGTCGAATTTGAGCTGGCGCCGCAGATACCCATTCAACAGTCGGCGTTGCGCAGACATTGGCGCGCCATTCACGTTGTTGAACGCGGTCATGACCGCCGCGCAGCCCGCCTCCACGGCGGCGCGAAACGGCGGTAGATAGACTTCATGCAGGGCGCGTTCGGAGACGTCCACAGCGGCATAGTCGCGCCCTGCCGTCGCGGCTCCCCCGGCGCAAAAATGCTTGGCGGTCGCCGCGAGGGGATAAAATCGCGAGAAGTCCTCGCCCTGAAAGCCCCTTACCTTCGCTCGCGCGAATCTTTCTCCCACCAAGGGATCCTCGCCAGGACCTTCGGCGATGCGGCCCCAACGGGGGTCGCGGGACACATCGAGCATCGGCGCGAAGGTGAGATGGATTCCCTCGCTCGCCGCCTCCAACGCCGCGGCGCGGGCCGTGCGCTCCCATAATCGAGAATCGAAGGCGCCGGCTTCCGCAAGCGGAATGGGAAAAATCGTTCGATAGCCGTGCAGCACGTCGAGTCCGAAGAGCAGCGGCACGCCTAGCCGAGTCTCTTCAACTGCGCAGCGCTGCGTGTGCATCAGCGCGTCAAGTCCCCAGAGGTTGAAAACGCCGCCCACTCGACCAGCGCATATGTCTTTGGTCGTATCTGCGCAGACGACGGGACCAGTGACCGCCTGGCCGGCCGTCACGAGATTGAGCTGGCCAAGCTTTTCTTCCAGCGTCATTGCGCGCAGCAAGCAATCGATACGGCTCAAGGCGTCGTCCCGCAGTTTGGCAGTGCGCCGCAGCAGAACATGACACTCGCTTCGGCACAACAATCCGTTCTAAGCTGAAGTTACCATAAGCAGATTCCTAGACCACAAATGTCACAAAGCAGTTGCGGTCGGCGACGAGAAACGGGGCGATCTATCCTAAGATGGCGAATACGAAAACCCAGCCGTCAAACGCGCGCAGGATTGCGGCCGAGAGCCTCTCGTCGCACCTGAAATTGACCCTCGACGCATTGACAGGGTCCCGCCAGCGGTCCGCGCTGATCTGGCTTGGCGCCGGTCTTGCGGTCGTCATCGCCGCCACGGCCTATGGCCAGATTCGGCTCAATGCCTGGAACAAGCCCTTTTATGACGCGCTCGCCCGCAAGGATCTCTCTGGCTTCGGCGATCAGCTCATCGTCTTCGCGATCATCGCCGGCGCGCTGCTCCTCCTCAACGTCACGCAGACTTGGCTTGCGAACATGACCAAGCTGACACTGCGGGAGTCGTTGACGCGAGACTTATTCCTTCAGTGGCTAACGCCGCACCGCAGCTTTGGTATCGCCGCCATGGGCGAAATCGGCGTCAATCCCGATCAGCGCATACATGCCGACGCGCAACATCTCGCCGACCTTTCGACCGATCTCGGCGTCGGCCTGCTACAGGCGACTTTGCTGCTCATAAGCTTTATCGGAGTGCTCTGGGCGTTATCCACGGGCGTGACTTTCGACATTTTCGGAACAAGAACCGCCATTCCAGGCTACATGGTGTGGAGTGCGCTGCTCTATGCCAGCATCGCTTCCTTCGGCAGCTGGCGCGTCGGCCGGCCGCTCGTCGAACTCGGCGCCGAACGTTATGGGCGCGAATCCGACCTGCGCTTTGCGCTGATGCATGTCAATGAACACATCGAGGCGATCGCCGTCTGCCGAGGCGAAAATATCGAAGAAAACCGTTTGCATCAGGAGTTTGATCGCCTGCTGACGGTGTTGCGTCGCCTCGTCACAGCGACAACCAATCTGACCTGGGTCACCGCCGGATACGGCTGGTTCACCATCGTCGCGCCGATTATCGTCGCCGCGCCCGCCTATTTCGCGGGAAATCTCACATTCGGCGGCTTGCTGATGGCGGTCGGCGCTTTTACGCAGGTGCAGCAATCGCTTCGCTGGTTCGTGGACAATGCCGGCGTCATCGCCGATTGGCGCGCGACGCTGCATCGCGTGACGGGCTTTCGCGAGGCGTTGCTTGATCTCGACAAAGCTATTCCAAATGCGCGCCGCATCCTTTTCGAAGAGACAGGAACTGACCTTCTCGTTCTCGACGATCTGCGTATCCTGTCCCATGCCGGCTACACGACCTTGACCGAATCCCGCGTCGAGATTGCGCCCGGCGATCACGTGCTGATCATCGGCGAACGCAAATCAGGCAAGACTCGCCTGTTTCAAACGATCGCCGGTTTGTGGACGGCCGGAAGCGGAGTTGTCCGCACACCGCCTGCAGAGCGCGTTCTCTTCGTTCCCATGCGCGCTTACCTTCCAGACCTTTCGCTGCGAAGTTCGCTATCCTATCCTTTGCCTCCTACAAGCTTTCCGGAAGAAGCCTACGTGGCCGCTCTGACGCGGCTCGATCTTGAACATTTCATTCCTTGGCTCGATCGAGTCGCGCGATGGGATCAGGAGCTGACCGATGTGGAGCAGCAGGAGCTGGCCTTCGCCAGAGTCTTGCTTCACAAGCCCTGCTTCGTCATCATCGATGAGGCGCTCGACTCGCTTTCCTCGCACACGCGCCAGCTTTTCTTCGACGTGCTCGAAAAAGAGCTCGCAGGAACGGCGCTGGTGCACATTGGCGGGCCGAAAAGTCAGGATAGGTTTTTCCGCCGCGTGCTGCGTTTGACCCTGGAGACGGGGCCGAGTGTGACCGAAACACCGCCCTACCCAAGGCCAGACGATGGCCCAGCCGTCGGCGGCAGCTTGGATAGGTCTTCCTGACGCAGTCTTGCAAGCGCTCCCCATAAACCTCCATAGTCGCCGAGCTTTGCGTGCACAACGTCGGGGAGCGAGGGATTCTTTCGCGGTAGCGCTCGCAAATGTGCCGATACGCGATCAATCGAAATGCCGATTTCGCTCATCATCGCGCCGCCCATGACGATCCGGTCGGGCGACCAGTGAGCGATCGTATTGTGCAGCGCGCGCGCCGTTGTCGCGGCGAGTTCATCCCACACCGGATGATGCGCGCCGAGCGCGCGCGGCTCGACGCCGAAACGGCGGGCGATGGCGCTTCCCGAGACCAATTCTTCAAAATTGCGCGCACCGGCGTCGATATATTGCTCGCCGATTTCGAAGCCATAGGTCGCACGGTCAATTTTGCCGTCGACGATGCGCGCGCCGTTCACGCCGGTGGAGATGGTGACATATGCGAGAATGGCGGAACCTTGCCCAGCGCCGGCGGTCGCCTCCCCTAGCCCCACAAGCGCCGTGTCGTTCTCCAGCAAGACAGGCGCGCCGAGACTCGCCTCAACGTCGTCGGCCAGCGTCGCGCCATTCCAAATTGGCAGGTTGGGGGCATTGACGAGGATGCGCTTGTCGCGCGACAGCACGCCAGGAGCGCCGATCACCACGGCAAAAATTCGGTCGCCTGCCGCCGCCTTCAACGCCGCAGCGCGCAAGAGTTCTAGCGCGTCACGATAATCACATGGCGTTTTGAGGATCACGGCCTCGCTAAGTTCGACGAGATCAGACGAGCCAGCGACTCGCGCCTTCGTCCCGCCGATGTCGACGACAACATACATCGATGCGCTCCGTCCGGCTGCTCAGCTCGCCCCCTTCGGCGCGCCACTTGCCTTTCGAGCGCATCGATCGAGGGTATCGATCTCTTCTACTACCCATTCGCCTGCAAGAAAAACATCAGACTTGTGCGCTTCGAGACAGGCTGTCGCACGGCCATCGCGTCATCAAGAGCGAGGTCCCGAGCATGAAGAGCGACTACAGTACACTTGAGTTCGGGCCGACGCGGCTCGAGAGGTCGCTTTTCCTGCCTCAAGAGCCTCGGAGACTTATCATTCTTGCACATGGCAGCGGCTCCTGGCGTTTCAGCCCGCGCACCAGATTTGTCGCCGAACGACTTGCCACGCAGGGGGATCGCCTGTCTGCTATTCGTTCGCTGGCCGCCGAGGAAGGCGAATTGGACCACATCGCGCTCGCTAGTCGATGCAGCATTCGATCGCCCTTTTGATGAGGCCGCTCATTTCGTCGGATAGGCAGGTCTTGGGCTCGTCGTGTTTATTGAGCTGAGGTCGATCTGTTTCATCGCAGACGCGCTGAAGCTCGCGTAATCGGCAACCGGCAACGCCTGTGAGAGAGATAAAGTCGATGCTCTCGAACGAGTGAGTTGCGCGCTGGCTGGTAGGAAATTGTAGCGGAGCATGTCCTTCTCGCATCACTGTCGGCTCCGAAAATGTGGCCGGGCTTGTCAATATTTATACGAGAGGCTTGCCGACACGGTCCTTGGTTCGCCGTGGTAGAGGGCGCCGTTTGAGGTCCAGTTTGATTGGTTGGTGAGATTGGCGGCGTTGAGTTCGAATCTGAGATTGTCGGTGATGC
>VGEB01000125.1 GCA_016869435.1 Alphaproteobacteria bacterium
GCCAAAGAATTATTTCGCCGCCGACATGCAAAGGGGCCCGATCGGGCCCCTTTGCATGTCGGCGATCGCGACCAACTGGCCTGGTTTTACTCCGCCCCAATGGCAGGAAATCTCTCCGCCGTTGACACCGAATCGCTATCAGTTTCAGGACACGCTTGACGAGGAAATGGTTCAACTTCGAGAGGGGGGATTTAATGCCGCCCTGCTCAACATCGATCTCGATCGGTTCAAAGACGTCAACGATACGTTGGGTCATTCCATCGGCGACCAGCTGCTGGCGGCGGTCGGCGCCCGTCTCGCCGCCTGCGTCCCGCATCCGCATGTGGTCGCGAGGCTCGGCGGCGACGAGTTCTGCGTGCTGCTGCGCGCCGGCGACAGGCTTCCCGGCGTCGAAGAACTCGCCGCCAAAATACTAAGCGAGATGCATCGCACCTTCATTGTCGAAAACCATGTCATCAACATCGGCGCAAGCATCGGCATGGCCGCGGCGCCAAAAGACTCGGAAACCGCCGACGGCCTGCTCAAATGCAGCGATCTAGCGCTATACCGGTCGAAGGCCGAAGGGCGCGGCAAGGCCATCTGGTATTCGCAGGAAATGCAGGAGGCCCTGACTCGAAAACGCGAGATCGACACCGAGCTGCGTCAAGCATTCCTGGCGAACGAACTGGTCGTTTACTATCAGCCTGTCGTCGATTCCCGTACCGCGACCATCGTTTCCCTGGAGGCGCTGCTGCGCTGGCGCCATCCGACGCGAGGCATGATCTCCCCGTGCGAATTCATTCCTATCGCCGAAGAAACCGGCATGATTATCCAGCTCGGCGCCTGGGTGCTGAAGCAAGCGTGCAGCGAGGCCAAATCCTGGCCCTCGAACGTCCGTGTCGCGGTCAACATCGCGCCGAGACAGTTCCAGCAGAAGGATCTGGCCGAGATGGTCGCCGAGACGCTCCGCGAATCGGGACTGGAGCCCGATCGGCTGGAGCTCGAAATCACCGAAACGACCCTCATGGAATCCGACGACGTCGAAAACAAATTGCGAGAGATCGAAGCGCTCGGCGTGCGTCTCTCGCTCGACGACTTCGGCACCGGCTATAGCAGCCTCGGCTATCTCAATCGTTTTCCGGTGAAGAAGGTCAAGATCGATCGCGCCTTCGCGCGGCAAGCGATTGAGTCGAGCAAGACGCAGGCGATCGTCTCGGCGATCTCTGCGCTCGCGCAAGACCTGTCCATCGATCTCGTCGCCGAAGGAGTCGAGTCGGACGCTCAACTGGCCTTCATGGCGAGCAAGAACATTTTTCTCATTCAGGGCTACCTCTACACGCGGCCACGGCCGATAGAGGAGCTTCGACCACTGCTCGCCTATTGGCGCGACGCGCCGCGCCTTGTCAGCGCGGCGTGAGCTTCGTCGGGATAGCCTCAGTTGCGCTCAAGCGCTGACAGGCTTCGTCTGTCGACGACAGGCTGGACCATGCGTTGCGCGCGATAAATCGCGTGCGACGCATTGTAGCGCCGGCCGAACTGCGCCAGGTAGCTCTCCATCGCGGCGATTCCCGCCTGCGGCTCGACCACGTCGCGAACGATCAGCAGATCGCGCGCCTCTTCGGCGGTCAGCGCCGTATTGTTCTCGATGAGTCGCTCGGCCTTTACGAAGCCTAAAGTTCGACCGACCGCCGCGTAAAGTCCCAGAAGATCGGAGGGATCTCCCAAAAAGGAGAAATGCGCGTTTTTTTCCGCGATAATCGCTGAGCAATGCATCGCGAAGTCGAAATCGCAGCCGCTCATCAGGCCTCGAGCCCAAGCCAGCGTGATCACTGGCGTATCGACGATCAGCTCCGAATTTTCAGCGGCGATTTCTCCGAAACCCTCCGCCGGGCTCGGCGCTTCGCGTGCGCCATGGGCGAAATCGTAAATGAGATACCTGATGTCGCTCAGTTCGCCTCGATCGATGGCCGACAAAATATTAGTAATTGTTTGGATAGTTGGCGCGTCAAAACCCGGTCGGGTCTTGCGCAATACTAGAGCCTGGCGGTCTTTCAACCATACAGTCGATAGATAGCCGCCATTTGTGGAAGGTTCATCCTGCGGATGCAGATTAGAAAAGTTCATCATGTTTCCCGCCGTGGTTTGTGGAGGTAGGATAAAGTTAAATGAAAATTTAACTTCGCCAACCCTGACGCTGACGATTACATCGAATTTCCGCCCAATAGAGCCAACCAACTGATATATAATCACTTTTTTCGCAACGCGGCCGAACTCAAGATTTTGTCGTCAGACGATGTATGCAAAAATTAATCAATCAATTGGAATGTACAAGAAACGGGCCCGGCATGTGTTTTTCATCCGTGTGTCCGTTCGTCGCGGGACAAGTTCCTTTTGTTGACTTATATTAGCTGAAGCGCTGCGGGAGCTCCGGAACATCGCCCGTCGCAGGTCGCGCTGGCGCACGGAGTATGCGACACATGGCGCGTTGGAACCGGATCTACGCGGCACAAAGACCGCTCAGTCAGAGTGGCCGACCAAAAAGGGAGAAGACCAGATGATCATGCGATTTTTCGCCGCCGTTCTGGTGGCGGCGACCGGCTGGATTACACAGGCGCACGCGCATGGCGACGTCGGCATCGACCAGGGACAGTGCTTGATGAAACTCGGTCCCGATACGATGACGTTTACAGGATATCAGCCGCAAAAGTCGCGCGAGCAGTTCTGCGACGATATTCCCGACGCAGGTCCCACTATCATCACGCTTGACGCGCAACAGGACGAGCTGCGCGACATGAATCTCGAGATGCGCGTCGTTCGCGACGTTGGCCAGAAGGATGACAACGAAAATCTCGAGGCGAACACCGAATACTACTCTCCGCCCAAGAAATACAGGACCGGCACCCTCACCTTCGAGCACGTCTTTCCGAAGGAAGGAAAGTTCATCGGACTGGTGAAGGCGAAAAGCGATGACGGGACCAAGGAATATGTCGCGCGCTTCCCCTTCTCCGTCGGCTTGACTCAGTCGAGGGATATAACCATCGCTGTGTTTTTCGGGGTCCTAGCGCTGGTCGGTTTCGGCCTCTGGTATAGGAACCATTTCTTGCAAAAGAAGCCGAAGGCATAGGTCCGCTTCAGCTCAAGAGTTCAACGCGGCCGTCGCGTAACGTTACGCGACGGTCCATTTGGTTTGCGAGCTCGAGATTGTGAGTGGCGATGAGCGCCGCGAGTCCGGTGCTGCGCGCGAGCGCCAACAACGTTCCGAAAACATGCTCGGCCGTTCGCGGATCGAGATTGCCGGTAGGCTCATCGGCGAGCAGAAGATGCGGGGCGTTTGCGACGGCGCGCGCGATGGCGACGCGCTGTTGTTCGCCGCCGGAAAGCTCCGACGGCCGATGCGATGCGCGCGGTCCTAGCCGTAGATAGTCGAGCAGCTGTTGCGCCCTAAGGCGCGCTTCGCTCTTGTTCAAGCCGTTGATCATCTGCGGAAGCGCCACATTCTCGAGCGCCGAGAATTCCGGCAGCAGATGGTGGAACTGATATATGAAGCCGATCGTGGCGCGCCGCAGCCGCGTGCGCTCGGCGTCGGACATGCGCGACGTCGGCGCATTCTTGATGAGGACTTCGCCGCCGTCCTGCCGCTCCAGGAGGCCGGCGATATGGAGCAGCGTCGACTTGCCGGCGCCTGAAGGCGCCAGCAGCGCGACCGTCTCGCCAGGGTGGATCGACAGATTGATGTCGACGAGGATGTCCAGTCGCGCTTCGCCCTCGCGATAGTGCCGAGCGACGTTTTGCAATTCGAGAACGGCCTGGCTCATCGCGATTACTCGTGCCGCAGCGCTTCGATCGGATCGAGCGACGCTGCTTTCCAGGCTGGATAGATCGAGGCGAGAATGGCGAGAACGAGAGTCATCGCGACGATCGCCGCAACTTCGCGCGGGTCGACGATCGCCGGAAGCCGCGAAAGAAAATAGAATTCCGCTGGAAAAAGATTGGCGTCGAATAGCTTGTTGAAAAAGACGCGAATTGAGTCGAGATTTTTCGCCAACGCCAGACCGAGCGCAAAGCCGGCCAGCGTGCCGACGACGCCGATCGAAGCGCCGATGATCAGGAAAACGCGCAACACCGCGCCGCGCGTCGCGCCCATGGTGCGCAATATGGCGATGTCCTGAGTCTTGTCCTTCACCAGCATCGTCAGGCCGGAGATGATGTTGAACGCCGCGACGACCACGATCAGCGCCAGAATGATGAAGAGGATATTTTTTTCGACCTGCAGCGTGTCAAAGAATGTCTTGTTGCGCTGGCGCCAGTCGGTGACGATCAGCGGGCGCGTGATTGCCTTTTCGACGTTGATGCGGAAGTCGTCCATCTTCTCGGGATCGGCGACGAAGACCTCGATCACCGTCGCTTCATGGTCCTTGTTGAAGAAGAGCTGAGCCTCCGAGAGCGGCATATAAACGAAGACATTGTCGAATTCGGACATGCCGATCGAGAAGATCGCGACGACAGTGTAGGCCTTGATCCGCGGCGCGACGCCGAACGGCGTCTGCACGCCTTTGGCGACGAGCAGGCTGACCGGATCGCCGACGCTCACCCCCAGCGTTTCGGCCAAGCGCTGGCCAATGGCGACGCCGCCGGCCTTGTCGAACCCCGCAAGCGCGCCGCTCTTCACATTTCCCGCCACGCCCGGCAGACGCGTCAGATCCTTCTCGCGCACGCCGCGGACCAGAACGCCCGACTGGCCGAATTGCGTCGATATGCCGGCCGCCCCCTCGACCATCGGAATCGCAAGCTGGACTCCCGGCAGTTTCGCAGTCTTCGCCGACACCTGATCCCAATCGGTGAAGGGCGTCTCCACCGCCTGAAGAAAGGCATGGCCGTTGACGCCGATGATCTTGTCCATCAATTCGCGATGAAATCCGTTCATCACCGAGGTCACCACGATGAGGGTGGCGACCCCCAGCATGATGCCGAGAAACGAGAATCCGGCGATGACGGAAACGAATCCGTCAGCGCGGCGGGCGCGCAAATAACGCAGCGCCACTGTCCGCTCGAAGGCCGAAAAGACGCCGGCGCCTTTCGCCGGCTGCGCCGCTTCGGTCATGCCTCCCCCGGCCTGATGGCGGCGACGATGCGGGTGACCGCGTCATGGGGCGCAAGCAGCTCGCGCTCGCCCGTGCGGCGTTGCTTCACCTCGACCCTGCCCTCGGCGAGACCCTTGGGACCGACGAGAACCTGCCAGGGCAACCCGATGAGATCGAGCGTCGCGAATTTCGCGCCGGGACGTTCGTCTCGGTCCTCATGCAGCACGTCCAGACCGGCGTTCTCGAGCCGCTCGATGAGATCGGCGCAGACCTTGCCCGTCGCCTGGTCGCCGACTTTAAGATCGGCGACGCCGACATGGAACGGCGCGACGGATTCGGGCCAGATCACGCCGTTATCATCGTGGCTCGCCTCGATAATGGCCGCGGCGAGACGCGACGGCCCGATGCCGTAGGACCCCATTTGCACCACGACCTCCTTGCCGTCCGGCCCATTGACCACGGCCTTCATCGGCTCGGAATATTTGGTCCCGAAGTAGAAAATATGGCCGACTTCGATTCCGCGCGCGGCGACCCGCGCCTCCTCCGGAACCGCGGCGAACGCCGCCGGGTCATGCATCTCGCTCGTCGCCGCATAGCGGCTGGTCCATTGGTCGACGATCGCCTGCAGGGCCGCCGCATCGTCGAAATCGATCGAGGCGGGCGGCGGCGCGAAGGACAGGAAATCCCTGTGGCAATAGACTTCGCTCTCGCCGGTCGAGGCGAGAATGATGAATTCATGGCTGTTGCCGCCGATCGGACCTGACTCGGCCGCCATCGGAATGGCGGTCAGGCCCATGCGCGCGAAGGTGCGCAGATAGGCGACGAACATCTTGTTATAGGAATGGCGGCCGGCTTCCGCGGTGAGATCGAAGGAATAGGCGTCCTTCATCAAAAACTCGCGCGAGCGCATCACGCCGAAACGGGGGCGCACCTCGTCGCGAAACTTCCACTGGATATGAAAGAGATTGAGCGGCAGATCCTTATAGGAGCGCACATAGGCGCGGAAAATCTCGGTGATCATCTCCTCATTGGTGGGGCCATAGAGCATCTCGCGCTCATGGCGATCGGCGATGCGCAGCATTTCCTTGCCATAGGCGTCATAGCGCCCCGACTCGCGCCACAGATCGGCGGGCTGGATGGTCGGCATCAGACATTCGATGGCGCCGGCCCGCGTCTGCTCCTCGCGGATGATGGCGTTGATCTTGTTCAAGACCCGCAGCCCGAGCGGCAGCCAGGCGTAAATGCCGGCCGTCTCCTGCCGGATCATGCCCGCCCGCAGCATCAGCCGGTGCGAGACGATCTCGGCCTCTTTCGGGGTCTCGCGCAATATCGGCAGAAAATAGCGGGACAGGCGCATGTGGGATCCAGTCGGGCGAATCGGCGCGGAGAGCATAGCCCGTCCGCCGCCCGTGCAAACGGCGCGGGCGGAGCCTTTGAACCCCCCCAGGGCGGAAAACGCAAGCGGCGGGCGCCCTTCCCTTTTTGGCGGCGCGCGCCCATTTCGAGAGGTGAACTCTTAAAGAGGCCGCAATGGGTCAGGCTGCAGCCAGACATAATTGGGGAAGCGTCCGCGACAATCCCGAACTCAATCGATTCGAACTCGACGTCGATGGCGACACGGCGCTTGCCTATTACCGCATCGACAATGGCGTGATGGTCTTCACCTCGACGCAGACGCCGCCGCGGCTGCGCGGTCAGGGCGTCGCGTCGGAGCTTATTCGCAACGCGTTAGAATTCGCGCGCGCCCGCGGGTTGAAGGTTCAGGGCGACTGCTCCTTCGTCGCGGACTATTTGCGGCGCCATCCCGAAGGCAGGGCTCCGAATCCAGATTGACTAGGCGTCATCTCACCACGTCATGGCCGCGCTTGTCGCGGCCATCCACGCGACGACGCGGTGCAAACGTGAGAACATGAGTCGAACATACCGTCTCCGCGCGATGCGTTTCGCAATGTCCCGGCGCGGATGCCCGGCCCAAGGCCACTGGTGTCCGGTTTAGCATGGGCTGAGGTCGAGGCCGAGTTGTGCGCCGTCCTGGAGGGGATCTGGGTGGAGGTCCCGGAGGCGATTGATTGGCCGTCGATGCATGAGATTGACGCGTACCAGA
>VGEB01000126.1 GCA_016869435.1 Alphaproteobacteria bacterium
GGCGCTCGCAAAGCGCATGGCGAACGCCGTCCCATCGAACGAGCATCTTGCTCAAACCGCGAAAGCCGCATAGCATTCAGGCCAGCAACGCCGATTTCCGCTTTTCAACATCAAGCGGGACATCCCCGTCGTGGCGGCAGCGCGCCTCTTGCACGGCGCCGCCTCCGCATTAATTCAACAACAGCGGAGCTGAACGGCAATGATTCGGGCCGCCTTTACGCAAGGATTTCGGGAGGAAATGATGATACGCAGAACCTTCATCGCGATCGTCGCGCTGTCCGTCGCGACGTTGTTCTCGCCACTTGCGCTCGCGCAGGAAAATCACGTCGCGGAGGCGATCACCCATACGCGTGCGGCGGTCGACGCTGGTCTTGAGGGCAAGGCGGACGGAGTCGTCGAACACGCCAAGCAAGCCTTGGAGCACGCCCAGGCCGCCCAGAAGGAAAAGTCCAACCGCTTCGTGCGCGCCGGCATCGTCCATCTGAAACAGGCGATCAAGTTCGGCGAAAAGGGCAACGCCAAGGGCGGCGTCAAACACGCCAAAGAAGCGCTGGCGAAACTCGACCACGCGCCGCATTAAGCCGTAGGGGCGAAAACGGTTCGCTCGAGACCGTAGCGCGCGAGCGTTGTGGCGAGCGGCGCCGGCGGGCAGGCGCCGCTCGTGAAGATCGCGCTGCGGGAGGCCGGCCGGTCTCCCGAAACATCGGGACCAAACCCCCGCTCGGCAAGCAGTTGATCCGCGCGCCGCGCGATCGCCGGCGCCGGGTCGATCCATTCCACCGGCCAGGGCGCAAGCCGCTTGAATTCGTTGATCAGCAGCGGGTAATGCGTGCAGGCGAGCGCAATGGCGTCGGTGCGCCTGCCGCCCTCTTCCTTAAAGCAGGGCGCAATTTCGGCGACGATATCGGCGTCGCTCACCCGCTCCCCATGCATGTAGCTTTCGGCAAGGCTCGCCAGACGCTTCGATCCAACGAGAGTCACCGAGCAATGGCCAGCGAATTGCGCGATGAGGTTTTGCGTGTAATCGCGGGCGACCGTGCCCGGCGTGCCGAGCACGGAGATTACCTTTGACTGCGTGCGCTCAGCCGCCGGCTTAATCGCGGGCACCGTGCCGACAAAGGGCAAATTCGGCCAATGCAGGCGCAAATCGGGCAGGACGATCGTCGACGCGGTGTTGCAGGCGATGACGGCCATGTCCGGCGCGTGATCAGCGATCAGCCCCTCCATGAGCTTCACGACGCGGCTTACGAGCGCCGGCTCTTTCCAGGAGCCGTAGGGAAATCCGGCGTCGTCGGCGCAATACAGATATTCCGCCAACGGCCGCAGCTTGACGATCTCGGAAAAGACCGTGAGGCCTCCAAGGCCCGAGTCGAAGATGAGGAGTTTTGGCGGTCGGGTCATGCGGCGCGAATCTTCGGCACCCATAGCACAAGCTTGCCGAATATGAATCGCCTCCTCATTGAATTGGATCTTGACCGGTTATTTTAAGGGAATTATATACATTAGTCCCCGGCTTCCTTTTTCCTCTCGCGTATGATCTTGGCTTTGCGAAGCTTTCTCGCTTTTGCCGGTTCCGATTTCGGCTTTGGGCGGAACGCCAAAACCTTGTCCGCCATGGCGTCCAGCGCCTTTTTGTGATCGGCTTTCATGACGGCTCCTTAATGCGTAAGAGCCTTGTAGGTCAGCCGCTTGCCCGCAACGCCGTCGATAAAGCTATCGAGGCGCTGCATTGTGTGGCGCTTTACGTCGCCTTCGTTCAGACGGAAGGCGAACTCGTCAACGTATCGTCCTAAATGCTTTTTGCTGGCGTGGTGATAGACGCCGATTAGCCCGCGCTTCATGACCGCGAAAACGCTCTCGACACCGTTCGTCGTCACGTCATCGCGGACGTATTCACCCTCACTGTGATTGACCGTTTCGTGATCGAAAAACAGCCCGCCAAGGCCACGATAGACAGCCGCCTCGTCAGTGTGGAGCATCGCGCCGGCGGCGACGTGCTGGTGAACTTTCGTGTGAAGCGTCGCCATGTCCGCATCGTCAACCGGCATAGCCTTCATGCGCCCGCCGCGCTCGCGCATGGCGACAACAGCCGTCTTGCCGACCGTGCCGCGCCCGGCCTTTAGCTTCTTGGTCTCGTGCTTGTTGGCTTCTTTGCCGCCGACATAGGTTTCGTCAATCTCGACAATGCCTTGAAGCTTTTCGAGATCGCTCCCGCAAGCCTCTCTCAGGCGATGCAGGACGAACCACGCCGACTTTTGCGTGATCCCGATTTCCTTCGCCAACTGCATCGACGAAATGCCCTTGCGGGCCGTAACGAGTAAATACATGGCGTAAACCCACTTGTGCAGCGGGACATGCGAGCGCTCGAAAATAGTCCCCGTTCGAACCGTGAAATCCTCTTTGCAGGGATTGCAGCGGTAGAAGCCGCCCTTCCGCGCCGTGATCCGCTCGCCCGATCCGCAGACCGGGCAACGCGGGCCTTCCGGCCAAAGCCGCCCCTCCAAATAGGAGCGGGCGGACTCTTGATCCGGGAACATGGCGAAAAGTTCAAAGGTGGAAATGGTAGATTTAGACATTACCTTTTAACTCCAGCCGCCATATTCATAAGAAAATTGAGCACCGCGCAGAACAAGACGCCCAAAGCGAATGCAATGATGTGAGTTTCATCGATCGATCGCATCACGCGCATTCCTTCGCTTCAAACCTCATAGCGTTAAGCTTTTGCTCAATCGTTCGCGGGTCGTGACGGTGGCCATTAAACTCAGCAAACGCACTGGACCGCGCGCCCTTTCCATACCACGTGCTTGACCGCCAACCACATTCGCACGCGACAGTTACCCCGTAGCTGACGGATGCAAGTTTGTGATTTGGAATTGGTTTTGATGTTGCTTTCATTTGAGAAGTCTCCTTATGTCGCAGCGTCAAGGTATTTTACTCCCTCGGGCTTGTCAAGGGACTAAAATATATAATTCCCTATTTTAACCAGTCTATAAATTCTCATGCGAGAAGTGCAAGCGTCCGACGCGAAGGCCCGACTGGCGGAACTTCTGACCGCCGTCGAACGCGGCGAAACGATCGTCATCACTCGGCATGGACGCCGCATCGCGCGCTTGGCGCCTGAGACGGGCCTCAAACAGGCCGAGACTGATCGTGCAATTGATGATCTGACGCGCTTTCGCGAAAGCGTGAGAAAAGCGCCGCTGGAGGAAGTGCTCCATGCGCGCCACCAAGGTCATAAATATTGACCGGCTTTGTTATCGACGCCTCGATCCTCGCGGGCTTCGCCCTCGCCGATAAACGTCAGCCACGCGCGATCAAGGCTGTCGAACGCCTCCGCCGCGAGTCGGCGGTCGGGCCTTCCCTGCTGTTCTTTGAGATTCGTAATGTCCTCCTCGTCAGCGAGCGACGGCGCCGATTGACGGCACATGAAACTGAAGCGCTTCTGCGCATCATCGCCCGCTTGCCAATCACGATGGACGCCGATTGCGAGGAGAGGCGCCTCATGTCGCTCGCGCGCAAACATCAGCTGACGGTCTATGACGCCGCCTATCTCGAACTTTCCTTGCGAGCAGGGATTGCGCTCGCAACGCTTGACGCACAATTGGAGCACGCCGCACGAGCGGAAGGCGTCGCCCTCGTCGAATAGTATCTCAAAATGGCAGGTTAAAAACTCGCGCCGGCGCCAGCGCCCCCTGGACGATCTCGCCGAAGGCGACCGGAACGCCGCCGCAGGCGGCGTAGACCACTCCTTCATGCGGCGCGTCGCGGCCGCGTAGAATCACTGAGCCGCCGCGCCGCAGCCGCGCAGCCGTGTCGCGATCGACCACGACGCAGGGCAGTTCGGCCAATCCGGCCTCGACCGAAAGCAGCGCCTCCCCGGCCATGTTCTCATTCTCGATCTCGTCGAGCGTGTAGGCGTCTTCCTCGGCGAAGGGGCCGACGCGCGTACGCCTTAGCGCCGTGACATGGCCGAGGCAGCCCAAGGTGCGGCCAAGATCGCGCGCGAGCGCGCGCACATAGGCGCCCTTGCCGCATTCCATGACGAATGTCGCCTCGTCTGGCGAGGCTTCGATCAGCGTCAACGAGTCGATCCTGACCGCGCGGGGTTTCAAGTCGACCTGCTCGCCCTCGCGGGCAATGTCATAGGCGCGCTCGCCGGCGATTTTGATCGCCGAGAATTGCGGCGGCGTCTGCAAAATCTCGCCGGTAAACTGCGGCAGCAATGCTTCGATGGCGGCGCGCGCGGGTCGCGCGGCGCTTTCCCGCGTCATGCGTCCGTCGGAATCGTCGGTGTCGGTCTCAACGCCCCACCGCACGGTGAAGCGGTAGGCCTTCTCGCCATCCTGCACGAAGGGCACGGTCTTGGTCGCTTCGCCGAAGGCGACGGGAAGAATGCCGGAAGCGAGCGGGTCAAGCGTGCCGGCATGGCCGGCCTTCTGCGCATTGTAAATGCGCTTGAGACGCGACACTGCCTGCGTCGAGGTGAGGCCGACAGGCTTATCGAGGGCCACCCAACCGTCGACGACGGCGCGGTCCGATCTCTTCTTGCTCATTCCTTGACGCCATCCTCTTCGGCGTCGTCGCCGCCGGCGAGATCGCGCTTCACATGTTCGGAGCTGAGCAGCGCGTCGATGCGCGACACATTGTCAAATGTGTCGTCGATGCGAAAGCGGATCTCTGGCGCGAATTTCAAATTCACCTCTTGGGCGATCTCGCCGCGCAGGAATCGCTTGTGGTGATCGAGCGCCGCGAGCACCTGCGGTTCGTCCTGGCCGCCGAGCGGCATGACGTAAATCGTCGCAAGCTTGAGATCGGGACTCATCTTCACGCGCGAAACCGTGACGACATGCTTTTCCAGCACGGGATCGTTGATGTCGCCGCGCGAGAGCATTTGCGCCATGGCGTGCCGCACGAGCTCGGCGACGCGCAACATGCGCTGCGACGGCGCGCCGGTGTGAGAGTGATGCGCTCTGGACATCTTCTTCGCCGAATTGAATCTTGATTTGAGTCATGCCCGCGCTTATCGAGGGCATCGACGCATTGTGTGTGTGAGCGTCAAAACGATCGGCGCTTCAGAGTCGCCCGCGTTCCTGCGCAGAAGGCCGGGACAGCCCGGCCAAGACGCATGGCGGCGCTCAGAGCGTCCGCTTGATCTCCTCGACGCGGTAGCACTCGATGACGTCGCCTGCGCGCATGTCCTGATAATTCTCAAAGGCCATGCCGCATTCCTGTCCGGCGGCGGCTTCCTTGACTTCGTCCTTGAAGCGCTTGAGCGTCGAAAGCTTGCCTTCATGAACGACGACATTGTCGCGAATCAACCGGACATTGGCGCCGCGCTCGACATTGCCGTCGGTGACGCGGCAGCCAGCGACCTTGCCGACCTTCGAAATGTCGAAGACTTCGAGGATCGTCGCATTGCCGAGCAGCGTTTCGCGCAGCGTCGGCGCCAACAGGCCGGACATCGCCGCCTTCACGTCATCCACGAGATTGTAGATGATGTTGTAATAGCGGATCTCGATGCCGGCGCGATCTGCCGCGTCGCGCGCCTCTTTGTGCGCGCGCACATTGAAGCCGATGACCGCGGCGTTGGAGGCTTCGGCGAGCGAGATATCGGATTCCGAGATGCCGCCGACGCCAGCATGCACCACGCGGGCGCCGACCTCGTCAGTGCCGAGCTTTTCGAGCGCCGCGGCGATAGCTTCGACCGAACCCTGCACGTCGCCCTTGATGACGAGCGGAAATTCCTTCCGGCCCGCCGTCTTGAGCTGGCTCATCATGTCGGAGAGCGAACCGCGCGCGGAACCGCCGCGCGCTGCAATCTTGTCGCGCTTCATCCGCTCGCGATATTCGGTGATCTCTCGCGCGCGCGCCTCCGATTCAACGACGGCGACGCGGTCGCCCGCCTCCGGTGTGCCGTTGAAGCCGAGAATTTCGACGGGGAAACTCGGTCCCCCCTCGTGACGCGAAGCGCCCTGGTCGTCGAGCAGCGCGCGCACGCGACCCCATTGGGTTCCCGCGACGACAATGTCGCCGACGCGAAGCGTGCCGCGCTGAACCAGCATGGTCGCGACCGGGCCGCGGCCCTTGTCGAGACGCGCCTCGATGACCGTGCCTTCGGCGGCGCGTTCGGCGTTGGCCTTGAGGTCGAGCACCTCGGCCTGCAGCGCGATGAGTTCGAGCAGCTTGTCGAGATTGGTCTTCTGCTTCGCCGAAACTTCGACTTCGAGCGTCTCGCCGCCCAAGGATTCGACCTGCACTTCGTGCTGCAGCAGTTCGGTGCGCACCCTCTCGGGCTTCGCGTCCGGCTTGTCGATCTTGTTGATGGCGACGATCAGCGGCACATGAGCGGCGCGGGCGTGATTGATCGCCTCGATGGTCTGCGGCATGACGCCGTCGTCGGCCGCGACGACCAGGACGACAATGTCCGTCACCTTGGCGCCGCGCGCGCGCATCGCCGTGAAGGCGGCGTGGCCCGGCGTATCGATGAAGGTGATCGGATGCCCGCCCGGCGATGTGACCTGGTAAGCGCCGATATGCTGGGTGATGCCGCCCGCCTCGCCAGCGACGACATTGGCGTGACGGATGGCGTCAAGCAGCGACGTCTTGCCGTGGTCGACGTGGCCCATGATGGTGACGACCGGCGGCCGCGGTTCGAGGTCGGTCTCGACGTCGGGCGCGTCGAACAGACCCTCCTCGACGTCGGATTCGGCGACGCGCTTGACCGTGTGCCCCATTTCCTCGGCGACGAGCTGCGCGGTGTCGGCGTCGATGACGTCGTTGATCTTGTGCATCTCGCCCTGCTTCATCAGCAGACGGATGACGTCGACCGCGCGCTCCGACATTCGGTTCGCGAGTTCTTGAATGGTGATCGTCTCTGGCAGAACGACTTCGCGCGCGATCTTTTCCTTCTGCTCCACCTGGCCGCGGAACAGCCGCTGCTGACGGCGCTTGAAGGAGGCGACGGAGCGGGTGCGTTCTTCGTCGGTTCCGGCGGTTGCAGTCGCGACCGTCAATCGACCGCGATCCTTCATGGCGCCGCCGCGAGACGGCGCCGGCCGGGGCGGCGTCGGAGGCGCAAAGCCGCCGATCTGGCGCACGGGCGCGCGGCGC
>VGEB01000127.1 GCA_016869435.1 Alphaproteobacteria bacterium
TTCTGGTAGGCGCCGGTGACGCGATACGCAAGCCCTTCCGCTTGCTGGACCGGCGCGGACACATCCCATTGCGTTCGGTACCAGTCGTAGTTGCCGACCTGCTGCTCGATGACGTAGCGCGGCTGGCCAAGGGGTTCTTTGGTGATGAGATTGATCAGGCCGCCGGGCTCCGCGCGGCCGTAAAGAACTGACGCAGGTCCTTTCAGGACCTCGATGCGCTCGATATTCGCCGTATCGAAGACAAACGCCTCCGTGCGAAGATTGTTTCGATAAATATTCAGGCTCTGGAAACCGCGGATGTTGAAGTTATAGCCGGCGTCGTCATTGCTGTTCGACGTCACGCCCGACACGTTTTCGAGCGCGTCCTGAACCTGCGTAATGTTTTGATCTTTCAAGACCTGCTTCGGAATCACCTGAATCGAGACAGGCAACTCTCGAATCGGGATGTCGACCTTGGTCGCGGTCGACGCCTCGCGAACGACATAGCCCTGGGTCGGCGTCTTCGGCTCGCTGGCGAAGCGGGACGCGACGGAGGGGCCAGCGCCGGGGGCGGGGCTCGGCGCGGTCTGCCGCGCTGCGGCGGCGCCGCGACCTAACGGCGCGCTACGCGCCGCCCCGCCCCGGGGCTGGACGCCGCCGATGTCGATTGTGGGCAGCGACTGCTGCGCGTTGGCCAAAGTGGTGATAGCGAGAGTCAGAGCGCCGGCGGAAACGCCGCGGGAAAGGAAGGCGGGCGACATTGTTTTAGTCTCCTGATGCGGCCCGAAGGCCGTCGTGATCGTGATGCGCCGAGGCGCGAGGCCGAGACCGGCCGGGTTCGATCAGGAGAAAAGCGGCGGCGCCTGCGACGACCAGGAGGTCGCCCAGCCGGTCGGCGGCTTGCGGGGGATGTCGTAGGACTGCGCGCCGAAAGAGACGGACGCCTTGGGAAGCGGCATGGCCGCGACGCCTTCCCCGGCTGCATCGGAGATCGGCAGTCCTCCAAGAGCGGCGGCAAGACAGAAGACGCAACACGGCGCACGGCCGTCCCTCTCGTGGCGCCCGGACTCTCCGGAAGAGCTGTCGGCGGCGCAAGGCCCGTCGACGGAGAAGAAAATGCTTCCCGCCTCGCCGACCGCTGGACCTCGATTCGCATGCGAAACGCCGAGTGCGGCGAGTGTGGCGAGAGTCTGCAAGAGCAGAACGAGCGCGAAGAGGCCGACGGCGAGCGGACGGGTCACGGCCTTCCGCCAACAGCCCCCTTCCCGCGATTCGATCATCGCCCTGCTCCTTGCCTCGAAGATGGACCGAGGCTCATTCCTACGGGCGCCGCTTGTTGGTTCGCGGCGCGTTCGACGATAGGGATAAAGACGAAAGGTCGCGGCAACCTCGCAGAGCGATGCCGGCGCACAAAAAGCTTGGAGTGTTGCTAGGGCGCCACAAGGAGCGGTGGGAGGGGTTAGCCCGTGTTCACGACAGGGCCGGAACTGTCCCCAGCTTGTCAGTCGCATTTGCTCGGCTATGAATAGCGCGGCGATCGGGGCGGGGCCCACGCCAGACCGGTCGGCCTATGATGCAAGCGGGGAGCGGCGCCCATGCGAATTCTACTGGTCGAAGATCAAGAGAGCCTGGCGCGTCAGGTCGTGGCGAGAATCGAACGCGCAGGCTATGCCGTTGATCAGGTGGACACCATCGAGGGCGCAATTCATGCGCTTGATCGCTGCGCCTATGCGCTCGCTCTTCTTGATCGCCGACTGCCCGACGGCGACGGAATTTCTCTGGTTCCGCGCATCCGCAAGTCGCAGCCAGACGTGCGAATCCTTCTGCTCACCGCGCTCGACGCCGTCGACGACAGAATTGAAGGTCTCGAGGCCGGCGCCGACGACTATCTGACGAAGCCGTTCAATCTCGACGAGATGATCGCGCGCATTCGCGCGAACTTAAGAAAGCGAGACGGGGGCGCGACGCCGCCGGTCGTCATCGGCGCGATGTCGTTCGATCTTGATCGACGCGCGGTCGCCATCGCCGGCGAACCGGTCCTCTTCACGCATCGCGAACTCATCTTGCTCGAAGCGCTCGTCAGGCGCGCGAATTGCGTCGTCTCGCGCGAGACGTTGAACGCCGAACTCTATGGATATGGAGAAGAGGTTCAGGATCATGCGCTGACGTCGATTGTCTCCCGTCTGCGCGCGCGCCTCGCGGCGCTCGACGCGGGGATCGAAATCTATTCCGCGCGGTCGCTTGGCTATATTTTGAGAGAAGCCAAGGAGAGCGGGGCCGAGGCGTGAAAAGCGGCTCATCGCTCGCGCGCCGGACGGTCGGCTATCTCATGTTGGCGCAGATATCCGCCTTCGTTCTCGCCTGGGCGATCACGCTCGGTCTCGGTCTTGCCGGCGTCGAGAGATTCACACAGACATGGGACGAACTCGCGGCCTACCGCGTCGCCAATCTCGTGATCGACTCGCTCAAACCCGACGAAGGCGGCGATATCCATATTGTTCCTTCGGCGCAGCTTGAAGCCGAGTTGAATCGAATCTCGGGATTCAAATATGCAGCCTTCGACTTCAGGACGAAGACGCCTGTCCCCGGCTCCTCGCCGGAACTCGTCGCCAGGCTCACGAATATTATCGAAGTAAGCCCGACGCATGCACATTTCGTCCTGCCGGGTGATCCGGATTCGCCGACTCTGGGTTTCATGGGCCCGTATTGGACGCCCTATGGCCGGGTTCAGGTCGCGAGCTATCGGGCGAAATTCCGATGGGACGACATTTTCCTCTCGATGCGAGAGGATTTCTGGAACTTCGCTACTTATCTTGTCGCGGCCGCATTGCTTTCTGGAGCGACGGCGTGGTTCGCGGTACGAAAAGGGCTGACGCCCTTGCGCAGCGCCGCCGCCGAAGTCGCGCATATCGATATGAATTCGTTAGGCAAACGATTGGTCTCAGAAGACGTTCCCGTCGAAGTGGCGCCTTTTGTCGACGCCGTGAACGAAGCGCTGATGCGGCTCGACGCCTGGGCGGCGCGACAGCGGCGCTTCACCGCAAACGCCGCGCATGAATTGCGCACCCCGCTGGCGATCATGCGCGCCCGGCTGGAAAACGCCAAGGCGTCCTCGCTCAAGAGCGAACTGCTCGGCGACGCGAGTCAGCTGCGCTCTATTGTCGAACAAATGCTGGTCGTGGCGCGGTTGACTGAGGGTCAGCTGGTCGCCGATCAATGCGTGGACCTTCTCGCCGTCGCGGGACAGGTCGTGTCCGGGTTCCTGCCGCTGGCGATCGACCGCGATCGATTCGTCGAACTCAAGGCCGAGCGCGCCACGCGGTTGGTGCGCGGCAATGCCCGCGCGATCGAGTGCGTGATCACCAATCTCGTCGACAATGCGGTGCGCGCGGAGCCGAGAGAGGGAACGGTCTTGGTTCGCGTCGGCGATAGCGTCATCGCAGTGGTCGACCATGGCGAAGGCGTCGCCGCCGCGGACCGTGAGATGATCTTCGAACCCTTCTGGCGCAAGAACGAAGTTAGTCCCGGCACGGGTCTTGGCCTCGCCATCGCCAAGGAAATCGTCGACGCGCACGGCGGCCGCATTTGGGTCGAAGACACCCCCGGCGGCGGCGCGACGTTCAAAATATCTCTTCAAGGAACGAATTCGAATTGGTCAACCCCGCCGAAGCCTAACTAGGCGCGGTCAGTTTCCCTGTATGCTCTAATAACTGATCTGAAGAGTTCTTTTGATAAGGCCGCGGCGTATCCTCAAATTGTTGGAAGGTGACCTTGAACGTCGCGCCGCCTCCCGGCGTTTCTAGCAGTTCGATCGAGCCGCCGAGTTTCGTCGTCAACTCCTTCGTGATCGCCAGCCCAAGGCCCGTGCCTGGCGTATTCTCTGACTTTCGCCAAAAAGGTTCGAATATCCGTTCTCGATCCGCAGTCGCGACGCCTTCGCCATGATCGACGACCTCAATCGCAGCATCCTTACTCAGCCTGACAATCACCGTCCCCCCGGGCGGCTCCGCCCGAACGGCGTTTTCGATCAAATTAGTCATAACGCTTTCCATCGCCCATCGGATGCCCTTGGCGAAGACAGGCTCATCCGGGCCGTTAAATTCGAGGGATTTACCGAGATCGAGGGCGATCGGCGAATAATCAGCGGCCGCGTTTTTTGCGAGTTCAGAAAGATTAATCGCCCCAAGAGCATGATTATTGCCACGCGCTTCCATCTGAGCAAGCACCAAAAGCTGGTCCAAAATGGTTTGAACGCGCTTAGTGTCCCGTTTGATCTCCCGCTTCAGTTCGCCGGGCTCCATCCTCTCGATTCGCGACCGCAAGATCGCGATCGGCGTTCGCAGTTCATGCGCAGAATTTGCGATGAATCGCCGCTCACGCTCAATTCCGTCGGTGACTCTCTTAAAGGCCCCGTTCACCGCTTCGACGAATGGAGTCACCTCCTTGGGCAAATGATCAAGAGGAATAGATCGCGAAGTTGTATCGAGATCGATTTCCGCAACCATCGAGGCGGCGGAGCGCAGTGGTCGCAAGCCATTCGTCATGACGATCAGCGCGACGACGCTCAGAACGACCAAGAGCGGAAGATAAGAAACAATATTGATCAGATTGAAATTTACATAAAGCTGATAGGCGATGTCATCCCAGTGAAACTGAGCGCCGTAGACAATCGTTCCGAGCAGCCCGAAACGCGTGTTCGCCACTCGAATATATCCGCGAGATCGCTCGTTCGGATCGTTCAAAATATGAAACATCGAACCGATGATATGGATTTGCGTCGTCTGGCCTTTGAAATAGTCAGCGAGTTCGCTTGACGACCCCGGAAGAAGCGCGCCGGTCTCAGGATAAAAGACGGCGAACCGGAACTCGGGATTTAATAGACGGTAATTCTTCATCGCTGGGGTGTCTTCGATATGAAGATCGCCTGCAGGATCTTTCTTTATCGAAGCAAGTACGATTTGGCGGGCGCGTTTGGTCGTCAGCCCCTCTAACCCAAAATTGACGCTGCTTGCTCGGTCCGGCACTTCGCCCATCCCCCGAGAACCACCGATTCCGAAGGCGGCCAAGGGAAGATCCACGGTTGCCGGCAACGTGAAGAATACAAGCAGGGAGAAAATCGCCCAATTAAGGAGAAGACGCGAAAGTAGAGAGCGACCGACTCCTAGCATTTTGCGACCACTGGAAACGCGCTGGTCTCCTCCTCAAGCGCGATCGCGCTGTGTCGCCGACCACCTGCTGCGCCATCAGCGATCTGGGTTATCTGTTTGCAAGTCTCGTTCAACACGGCAACCGCGCCAATCAAAATCATGTTCGCAATTCTTCGATGAGGTAGCCGATGCCACGTAATGTGTGAATTTCGACATTGGCGTCGTGGTCCCTCAAATGCTGCCTCAGTCGTGAAATCGCCATTTTGAGCGAATCTGGCTGAATGCTCTCGTTCGGCCCATAGATTTCCGAGATCAGCGCGTCGTGCTTTGCTACGCATCCGGCGTTGCGCACGAGCGCCTCCAGGAGAAGCGCCTCGCGCTTCGGCAACTTAAGAGGTCGTCCGGATACAAATGCACATTGCCGATTGAAATCGAATATGAGATTGCCAAGCAAGACGTCAGGCTCCGGCGCGACTTTCGACCGACGCAGCACCGCCCTAATCCTTGCCATCAGTTCGCTGTCGTCAAAAGGCTTCGTGAGATAATCGTCTGCGCCCGAGTCGAGGCCATTCACCCTCTCGTCAATGGATTGCATCGCCGTAACGAGGAGGACACGCGCAGCGGGCCTCAATTGACGTATGGTCGGCAGAGCGATCAATCCGTCGCCGTCAGGGAGCCTTCGATCCAAAACGACGAGGGGGTAGTCGAATTGTCTGATCGCCTCGATAGCGTCGTCAAGCGTACCCGCGACGTCGGCTGCGTAACCTGACGCTGCGAGCATATGAGACAAATGCGCCGCGATCTCTGTCTGGTCTTCGACGATCAGTATCCGCAACGAGAGTTATTCCGCTTCGCGTTCGACCTCGATGGACGCACTCCGCCTGCGACCGCCAAACGCCAGATGCTCCATTCGGTGTTGTCGTTTTGCAACAGTAATTTAATATAGGCCACGGTCTTGCAGCAATGGGAATTTGGTTACGATGCCGTGACGCTCTGTCTGCTAAAGAGAATACTCGACTCCAGCGAGGAAGGCGATGCGGCCCGCCGTCAAGTTTCTCTTTTTGTGGCTCATTCTGACGAGCGTCAACCTTGGCGGGCTTCGCCAACCGACGCCCGCCAGTTGGGGCAGACCAGGCGGGGAAGCGCTTGTTTCGCCCTCGCGAAGCTGCAGCTTCGCCGACCCCAATCGCATGCGCGCGCCGACGCTTCGCCTTCTGAAGTACGGCTGCGCTCCTTCCTCGTCAAGCGATCAACTTACAAGAGCCAGTCTTCGCGCCGCGGCGCGCGTTCAAATTCCCAATTTACGACGGGCAGGCGTGCCGCCATCCCGAACGGTATTTGGCCCGCTCGACCCCGGCCGATCAAGACTAGCTTGGTCGACCGGCCCCCCAGCCCACTGCTAGTTCTCGACCAAATCTGAACTTTTGAAGAAGGCGAAGAGATCGTGCGTCACTAGACGTCGTGCGCGTGTACATGCGCGCCTGCGCGCGGACAGGAGTAATCTCGATATTCGTCGCCGACGGGAGAGGAATCATGATCGTATTCAACCGATTTGCCATCGCCATCGGCGGGCTTGCCGCGATCGGCGTGGCGCAAGCCGCGAACAAGGCTGACGCGGGCGACAGACAGCCGGTTGCGATACGCTTTGCGCTTGCGGCGGGCGACCAGCCGGTCGAATGCGGCCGCGACGTCGCCGGGCTCGGAACCGGCGGTCAGCCGGCCCAGCTCCACGATGCGCGAT
>VGEB01000128.1 GCA_016869435.1 Alphaproteobacteria bacterium
CGTCACCCCTGCTTTGCGAACCTAGATTCAATGACGGTCAATACATCGTCCAACTCCCAAGTCGGCGCGCGCTGGCCGAAAAGCAGACAGAGTACCAGAAGAAGCTGGACGAGGCATATTATTCCCTATTGGCCATGTGTTCCTATGCAAAGCCGGACTACGAATTTCCCTTCATCGGCGCCGCTATATTAGATGGCGCAAAGGGCAATGTGAGGCGAGCAGTCGATGACGCACTTGAACAAAGGGAGCGTTTCGCTAAAGCATCGGGTAAGTGGCAAGATTTGATGCAAGCAGTTGCGGAGGGGCGAAAGCGTGATGCTGAAGACCGCGCCGAAGCGATCAAACAGGAGATTCAACAGGCCGCTCAGCCCTACGTCAAAGGCGTCTTCGCCTCGTTTAGTGTCTTATCGACGATCCCCGCCGTAATAGTAGAGAATACCTCGGGAAAGATCGCTGGAAAGCTGACGGAAGCAGCGTTGAAGGGCATATTGGAGGCGGTACCAGAAACGGCGAAGCAATGGTTTAGCGAAAAGATAGAAAGGGTCGTCGACTCGATCGCGAAAAATCCATATCGTCTATTACTTACACGACATTTGGATACGCTTAGTCATTCTTATGATTGAATGTGACAAAATTTATTGCCAAGCTGGAATGAGGCCCCTTAAATCGCAAGGGAGCGGCATTACGGTCAAGTAGCCCATCCCTGTTCGGATGCGATATCGCCGATCACGCGTTATCAGCAGCGATTCAGGTTTGGGCGTTAGCCAATGTCCGGGTTTGGTCATAAACACGCGTTCAATTCGACCTTCGGCCACCACCGCCTGTCGATGCCGACAGCGCAAAATCTTCCCTCAAAACTCCTGCGCCGTCGGCCGAATCACAATCTGGTCCACATCGACATCGCCGGCTGTTCGATCGCGTAGCGAATCGCGCGGGCGATCGAATCGGCGGGGATCGCCTGATTGGCGAGCGGCTCCATAAATTTCAGACTGCCCTCATGCGACGTGCCAGCGCCGATCAATTCGGTCGCGACCGCGCCGGGCATGATGACGGTCGTGCGAATCCTGTCGCCGACCTCGTGGCGTAGCCCTTCCGAAAACGCCGCGACCGCGAATTTCGTCCGACTACAGGCCGACCGCCGGGCTAAATAATTTTTGAGCCCGACCGAGGCGGCGCCCCGAGCGATCTTTCATCACTGTGTTCCCCCCTCGGCCGCTGAAACCGCTCGGCAGCGGCGGCGGCTCGCCCAATCCCCTCCCCCTCCGCCGCGCCCCATTCGGCGGCGAAGCCGGGCTAACTTTGCGGCGCCGGCGCGGCGCGCTTCACGAAAGCCGGCATTTTCAAAGATTTAACTATTCGCGCTTAGCGTCGACGCCGACAAGAATTCGCCCCAAAGCAGCCAAAGCAAGGCCGTTTAGTTCTGGTGAGAATATGTGCGGGCGTTCCGCGCAGTTCTGGCTTTCCCCGGACATTGACGCACCATCGCGCAAATGTCGGCGAAGTCGAGAGCCCTGCGGCGGCAGATCAGTTCGGAGGAAGGGGCGAATGATGCAAGGAATCAGTGCGCCAATCGACTTCATTTCTTTGGATCGGCGTATTTATTCTCACAAAAGCTCGTCTCATCTCGTCATCGCCGGCGTCGCCTTCGCGGTGAGCCTGTCGGCGGGATGGTGGGCTTTGTCGCAGCGCTCGGCGCACAACCCGGAGATCGCCGCGGCGCCGGTCGCGCAAAACTCCCAGAATTCCAGTGGCGCGCACAATCCCTATGGCGCCATTGTCGGCCTCGGCGGACGGCCGCAGACCCTCGCGCTCGCGGACACGACGATGCGCGGCGCGCTCGACGGCGGCGTCAAGCCTGCCGCGCACACGCCTTCCGCCGCCGTTCCCGAGCGCCAGGAGGCGGAGAACGACCAGCTCGCCTCGGCCGATGACGCGGAAGGCGCGCCGCTGCCGCCGCGCCGCCCCGCGGAACTCACTGTCGCCGGCCGCGGACTCTACGAGGAGTCGCTGCGCCGCATGGCGCGCACGACCGTCGTGCCGGCCTCGCCGTCCGACGACCGCTCGATGTTCGAGAAATTCTTCGGATTGGGCGACGCCGCGCAAGAGGCGCGACAACAGCAGCAGCAGCGGCCGCGCGGACAGGCGCTCGCCTATTCGGCGCCCGACGGCGGCGTCCTTTCCGATCTCAAATCCGGCATCCTCGGCGGCGCAGCCGGCGCCGCTGGCGTGGCAGTCGGGCCGGCGGCTCGCTACGACCGCCAGACCGCGATCTATGACATCTCGGCGCATACGGTCTACCTGCCCAATGGCGCGAAGCTCGAGGCGCATTCCGGGCTACGCGAACATCTCGACGATCCGCGCTTCGTCCATCTGCGCATGCGCGGCGCGACGCCGCCGCACGTCTATGATCTTACGCCGCGCGAGGCGCTGTTCCATGGCGTCGAAGCGCTGCGCCTTACCCCGGTCGGCGGCGAAGGCGCGATCTTTGGCCGCGCCGGGCTGCTCGCCCACACCTACATGCTCGGACCGAATGGCGATTCGAACGGCTGCGTGTCCTTCCGCGACTATCAGGCCTTCCTGCGCGCTTATAAGAACGGCGAAGTTCGCCGGCTGGTGGTGGTCGCGCATCTCTAAGCGTTTATTTTTATACGCAAAAACGAAGAAGCGGCCCGATCGGCCGCTTTTTTCACGGCCTCATGCGCCGGCTGCGCAGTTCGGAATAATCACAAGATTCTTGTCGGGATCGCGAAGATCAACTAGCGTTCGCCTGCGAGGCGCCTGAGGGGTTTTTCATGACCGTTTCGATGTATCTCATCAATCCTGCCGGTGATTTTCCAACCTATTTCGGCGGCGAGGCGCTGGCGGCGTCGGGCGCGCCGGGCGGCGTCATGATGGCCGACCTCGCCACGGCGACGGTCGCGGCGCTCGCGCCCAAGGACTTCGAATTCGAACTCTGCGAAGAGCAGATCGAACCGGTGAATTTCGACCATCCCGCCGACTGGATCGCGATCACCGGCAAGGTCAGCCAGCGCAGCCGCATGATCGCCATCGCCGACGAGTTCCGCCGCCGCGGCAAGCGCGTCATCATCGGCGGCCCCTATGCGAGCCTGTCGCCGGGGCGGCTGCGCGATCATTGCGACGTGCTGGTGAGCGGCGAGACCGAGGAAATCGCCGCCGATCTGTTCTCCGATCTTCGCGCCGGCAAGCCGAAGGACAGCTATGTCGGCGACAAGCCGTCGCTCGCCGCTTCGCCGCTTCCGCGCTGGGACCTTTACCGCAACGACCGCGCGATTCTCGGCGCGGTCCAGACCTCGCGCGGCTGTCCGTTCGAATGCGAATTCTGCGACGTCATTCAATATCTCGGGCGCAAACAGCGCCATAAGCCGATCGCCAATGTCATCGCCGAGATCGATGCGCTCTGGAACGCGGGCTATCGCACCGCCTTCCTCGCCGACGACAATTTCACCGCCTATCGCGCGCATTGCAAAGAGCTGCTCGCGGCGATCGCGCATTGGCGCCGCGATCGTCCGATGGAGTTCGTCACCCAGATCTCGATCGACGCGACGCGCGACGAGGAGCTGCTCGACATGTGCGTGGCGGCGGGACTGACTCAAGTCTTCGTCGGCATCGAAACGCCTAATGTCGAAAGCCTGCGCGAGACCGGCAAGCGGCAGAATCTGAAGATCAGCCTCGTCGACGAAATTCAGAAGCTCGTCGACAAGGGCATGTCGGTCATGGGCGGCATGATCGTCGGCTTCGATCATGACGGCCCCGGCGTCTTCGCCCAGCAGTATGATTTCGCCATGGCGACGCCGATTCCGATCTTCAGCCTCGGCGCGCTCATGGCCTCGGAAGCGACCCCGCTGTTCGATCGCATCACCCGCGAAGGCCGGTTGATCACCGGCGGCGTCGAGACCCAGGCGGTGCCGTGGAGCTCCAACATCCAGTGCCAGACGATGAGCATGGAGGAGCTGCATGACGGCATGCAGAATCTCTGCAACGCGCTTTATTCGCCGGCCGCTTTCGGCGAGCGCATGCTGAACATGATCAGAACCTTCGGCCGCACCCGCAAGGGGCCGGCGCCGGAGCCTTTCGATCCCAAATCGCTGCGCGAGGTCGAGCAGCAGGCGATGCAGGTCGGCATGGACGTGCGCAAGATGGGCGAAGCGGAAGGCCGCATGTGGAACAAGGTCTGGGGCGCCGCCGTGCGCAAGCCCGAGACCATCACCATCGCCGCGCGCATCATGTTCCAATATGCGCAGGCGCGGCACATGTTCGACAAGGGCAATTATTGGGAGCCGCAGCTCGCGAGCCCGCCGGTCGCGCCGCAACGCGCGGCATAATACTCGTTCCGCGTGAGTCGCCTTCATGTCATTCCCGACGCGCGTCTGACGCGCGATCTGGAATCCAGAGCAAAACCAGCGCTCATGGACCGACTCTGGATTCCCGGTCAGGCCTCCGGCCTGCCGGGAATGGCAAGCCCAGCGAACGGATCAGCCGGAATTCGTACTACGCAACGATCCCCTTCAATATCGACAGCGGCGCTTTCGAGCCCTTGACGCCGCGCAGAAGAATGCGCGTCGCCGGCGCGTCTGCGCGCGTGTGGATCGGCTCGATCGATACGCCCCCTAGCCTGCCCTCCACGGCCGCGAGACATTCGGCGAGCGCGTCGGCGCGGTGAATCATCACGAAGGCGCCGCCCGGCGCGAGCAGGGCAAGACAAGCGCGAACCCATTCAGCGAGCGGCGCGCTGGCGACATGGGCGCGCGCCTTGGCGGCGTCGGGCGTGACGCGCACCTTGTCGGCGTCATGAAATGGCGGATTGGTGAGAACGAGCGCGGCGCTTTCGTCGACCAGTCCGGCGCCGCGGCGCGATTTGGCGGAGAGAACGTCGGCTCCGTAAACGCGCGCCCTTGCGTCGAGGTCGTTTGCGGCGACGTTTTCGCGCGCGAACGCGCAACTCGTGGGATCAATCTCCACAAGGCCGACGCTCGCGCCGGGCGCGCGCAGCGCCGCCATCAAGCCGACCGCGCCGGCGCCGGCGCCGACATCGAGAATGAGCCCCTGCTGATCTTGCGGCGTCGCTCCCGCGAGCAGAACGGCGTCAGTGCCCGCGCGATGACCGGCGGCGCTTTGACGCAGGCGCAGGCGTCCGTCGAGAAAGCCGTCAAAATTTTCAGTTTCGCTCATGGGATTGAAAGCACTAACACGACTTTCCGGGCGCATGCCTCCCCTTTGCGGGGAAGTGCGGCGCCGTAAGCGTCCCGTTGGGGAATCCGATCTGCAAACTGCCCAATTCACCCCACCCGGCTCGATTTGATCGAGCCGCCCTCCCGCCAAGGAGAGAGATTCGTGAACTTTCGATACGAGCCGCCCGAGCCCCCGACTGTCGCGCCGCGACTTGCCGCCTCCATCTCAAAGCCGTAAGTTCGCGCGACAAAAGGCAAGGTTTAAGGGGGCCCCGTGGGCATCGTCATTCCGCTCGATGAGAAAAGGGACGCGGGTCTCGACAGTCTCCTCGAACTCATCAAACCCGATCTGGAGCGCACCAATCAGCTGATCATCCAGCGTATGGGCTCCGACGTCACGACGATACCCGAAGTCGCCAATCACCTGATTTCCGCGGGCGGCAAGCGGCTGAGGCCGATGCTCGTTCTCGCCACCGCCGGCATGTGCGGCTACAAGGGCGACGGTCATCTGAAATTCGCCGCCGGCATTGAATTCATGCATACGGCGACTCTGCTCCATGACGACGTCGTCGACGAAAGCGACATGCGCCGCGGCAAGATCGCCGCACGCATGCTGTGGGGCAATCAGACCTGCGTGCTCGTCGGCGATTTCCTGCTCGGCCACGCCTTCAAGATGATGGTCGAGCCCGGCGTCATCGCGCCGCTCACCGTCGTGTCGCAGGCGGCGGCGGTGATCGCCGAGGGCGAGATCATGCAGCTCAACGCCGCCAAGGACACAACCACGACCGAGGACGCCTACATGGGCGTCATCCGCCGCAAAACCGCGGAGCTCTTCGCCGCGGCCGCCGAGGTCGGGGTGATGCTCGGCGGCAAGCCGAAAGCGGATGAGGCCGCCGCACGCAGCTACGGCATGAATCTCGGGATCGCTTTCCAGCTTATCGACGACGCGCTCGATTACGGCGGGTCATCGGCCAAGCTCGGCAAGAATGTCGGCGACGACTTCCGCGAGGGCAAGATCACGCTCCCCGTCGTGCTCGCCTTCCGTCGCGGCAATGAGAAGGAACGCGAGTTCTGGCGCCGCACCCTGGAGAGAGGCGAGATCAAGGACGCGGATGTCGAGACCGCCTGCGGCTTGATGAAGAAGCACAAGGCGCTCGATGATACGATCGAGCGCGCGACTCATTACGGCGCCATCGCGCGTGACGCGATGGAGATTTTTCCGGCCTCGCCGTGGAAAAGCGCGCTGCTCGAAGTCGTCGATTTCTGCATCGATCGCGTCTACTGACGCGCCGCCGGCCGCTGCGATGCGACCGGCGCAGTTTCGTCATCCCTTCAGACAGTCCGACTTGAACTGCTTGCGCTCCTTGCCGTGAAGCCCTTTGGCGTCGGCTTGCGCGCGACAGTCCTTCTCTCTCTCCGCATGAGTCTTCGGCGCCGCAGCCGATGGCGCGGGCGGCGCAGCAGCGGCGGGCGCTTCGGCGCTCGGCGCGGGCGTCGCTGCGGGCGCGGCCTTCGGCGCGATCTCGGCGGGCGGCGCCCAG
>VGEB01000129.1 GCA_016869435.1 Alphaproteobacteria bacterium
GCCGGTTGCAGGATTCGAACCCGCGACCTACTGATTACAAATCTCATTCAGATTGTTTTCTGGACTATCCGGCTCTACGCCATGGTTCGATAATTGATTGATTTATGGATGTATCATCTTCGCCATTGTTTCCTGCTGCAACCTGTGATTTTCTTTCTCGTGGTCACCATATGGTCACCAAGGATTGGCCATGCGCGAGCGGATTGCGAAGCTGACGAAGCGGACGGCGGACGCCGCCGAGGCCGAGGCGGAGCGTTTCATCGTTTGGGACAGCGCGCTGAAAGGCTTCGGTCTGCGCGTCGAAGCTTCGGGGACCAAGACATTCCTCGTCCGCTACCGGATCGCTGGCCGCAAGCGCTTCGTGGCCATCGGCCGCTTTGGTCCGTTGACGCCGGAACAGGCGCGCGGCCTTGCTCAGGAGATGCTCGCGAGCGTGCGGCGCGGCCATGATCCGGCTGACGAGCGCCGCAAAGAGAGGGCGGCGCTGTCTGTCGCCGATCTCGCCTCCCGTTTCCTGACGGAGCACGTCGGCGCCAAGCGCAAGATGTCGACAGCGGTTCACTATCGAAGCCTGATCGAATGCTATCTCCTGCCGAAACACGGCAGCCGCAAAGCGTATGATTTCACGCGCGCCGATCTCGCGCGGCTGCATTTGTCGCTTCAGGACCGGCCCTATCAGGCGAACCGGCTGCTGGCCGTCGTCGCCAGCATGTATTCGTTTGGCGAAAGACATGGCCTCGTGCCGGAGGGCTGTAGCCCGGCTTCTCGAATCGAGCGTTTTCCCGAGGCCCGCCGCGAACGGTTCCTATCGACGGCAGAGCTGGCCCGGCTCGGCGAGGCCTTTCGCGAATTCGAGAGCGACGGACGCTTCGGCGCAGGCATCGCTGCATTGCGCCTGCTGCTCTTCACCGGCGCGCGCCTTCGCGAAATTCTTCACCTGCGCTGGGAATATGTCGACATCGAACGCGGCCTGTTGCTTTTGCCTGACTCGAAGACCGGTCGGAAGGCCATCACGCTCAACGCGCCGGCGCTCGCCGTATTGCAGTCGCTGGAGCGGATGGGGCTGTTCGTCATTCCGGGCGCGAACGCCGAGGTTCCCCGCGCCGATCTCAAGAAACCCTGGACGGCGGTGATCGAGGCCGCCTCACTTCCCGGCCTTCGCATTCATGATTTGCGTCATTCCTTCGCGAGCGTCGGCGCGGGCGCCGGCCTTGGGTTGCCGATCGTCGGTAAGCTCCTCGGCCATACGCAAGCCTCGACGACCCAGCGTTACGCCCATCTCGACGCGGACCCGATCCGGCGCGCGGCGGACGCGATCGGCGCAACGATCGCCGCGGCGCTCGATGGTCGTAATGGCGCCACGGTCACGCCGTTGCGCGGAACGAGGTGATACCAGACGCCGCTTTGCAATTCGTGCTTGCCATTCACCGCCGTAATCCCGTCTGCGTCTACACGATGTCCCCGGTCGCAATGAGAACTTCCTCGGCATTGTCCAGCAGCGCGAGCATTTTTGTGACCACCCGCCGCGCGTTGGTCGCGCCCTGACGAGCATGGTCGCATTCGTCGAGCACTTCCGAAATCGTCGGCGGGAACCTGTCCTTGCGCCATATTCGGACGATCGCGGCGGCGAGGATTTCGGGCGCAAGAGCGTGATCGCCGACAACCAGAAGCGCGCCTTCGACATAGGTTCGGACGTTCGGAACCATCCCTCGCGGGAATCCGTCGAGCAGGGTTGCCAGCAAGAGGGAAAGCGCTTTTTCGTCAGCCTTGCCGTCGAGAGCGCGGCACAATTCGTCATCCCAGGCGTGAAGCGTTTCTCGCTCCGGTAATTGCCGACGGCGGATCAAGGCTTTGTCGCGAACGGCGCTGGGATCGCGCAAGTCGAGCAGTTTGACGCCAATCCATGCCCCAAGCTGGGCGTCGACGATCTGACGCAGGATGTGCTGGTGGACAAGCAGCGGCTCGAACAGCGTGCGCGCTCGATTGCTATGGCGTTTGTCCGCAAACGTGCGATCGTTGCGTTGAGAGGGCGCGATGAGCGTTAATTCTTCCATTTTCAGCCTCGTTTGTTGCGTTCTTGCTGAATGCGGACGAGAACCTCGTCAAAATCGTCGTCGTCATGCAGTTGCGCAACGATCGAGCGGTCGAAAGGAATGCGTTCGCGGGGGCCGTCCCTTGGAGACGCGCGCGACGGCGGCGGCGAGTCCGCCCAGCAAGCATTGCTCAGCCATGTCGCCGGGTTTTTCGTGTAGCGCGGGTCTTCGCCATGGCGCTCGGTGGCGTAGCGCATCGCGCCTCGAATGATTTCATCGGGCGTCGCCTGTTGGATGGCCCGAGCGAAGGCGCTCACGGCTTCAACGCGGGCGATTTTTTTCGGATAGGCGCGCCAGAAGTCGTCGAAACCGATTGGCGGATTTTGCGCGGTTGGTCCCGGTGAGAGTCGATAAGATGGATCATAGATTGATTCATTAGATAGGGTTGGGTGAACGGGCGTTCGCCCTTTCCGGAACGGCTGTTCACCCTTTTGCGAACCGTGGTTCACCCTTTCTGTTTGGATTGGGCGAACCGGCGTTCGCCCTTTTCGTTCCGAAAGGCGGGGCGCTGGTTGCGTCTTGTCATCGCAGCGAGACGGTCGAGTTTCGTTTCGCGCATCGCCGGCCCGGCGCGCATCGTCATGTCCGACGATCCAACGATAGCGATTGGTCTCTCCGCGACCGTTTCCAAGTTCGACGGACAAATGGCCGCGTTCGACAAGGCGCCCAATGACTTTCTGGACGCCTCGCTCGGTCACCCGACATTCGGCTGCGAGGCGGGCGACGCTGGGCCAGGCGCAGCCCTCGGCTTCGTTCACGAAGTCCGCGAGCACATAGGCGAGCATGAAGACGAGCGGCGTCAGCTCTGGATCGGCGCGCACTTGGTCGAGCCAGACGAATTTGTTGCGCGCAAAAGAATTATGTTGGTCCGAGGGCGCGATGGGGGTGACGGGCGCGTGGACAACGCCGTTGTCTATCCCCGTGTCGAAAAGGGCAGGCTCGCGCCGCCAGGGAAAGTCGGAAGACATTCTGGAAGCATGAGCCGAATCGCACGTGACCGGAACGGCCCAAATCATTGTTGCGCATCGCCGCGTGTTTACGGCGGCAAAGACCGGTGAACGACAACACTATGCGGCGAACGGCGGTGCGGCGCGATCGGGCTTTCCCTTGCTATCGCGGCGCGTTCTTTTCAGCTTCCGAAGAAGCTGCAAGCCCGAGAAAAACCACAACGGCGCGGTTGAGCCGCAAAACATCCTCGTCGTCGAGCCGACCGATGCGGGCGCCGACCTTGGATTTTGGCACGGTGGTGATTTTGTCGACCATCAAACGACATGGAGTATGCAAGCCGTTGCGCTCGTTCGGCGCGACAGCCAAGCGGAATAGGGGCGCCTCGGTCGGATCGGTTGTAAAAGCGCACACGGTGATGGAGTCCGTCGCATCGAAACTGTCGTCCTGCACGATGACGACGGGGCGCGGCTTGCCGGCGTAATCCTTGCCGCCGGCGACGGTCCAGATTTCACCACGCCTCATTCATCGCCCCACTCGGACGCCGCGTCGATGAAGGCTTGATCGTCGCGCGCATGTGCGCTCGCGGCGACCGCAAGCGATTGCCGATGCGCTTCCTTGCGGAAGCCAGGCGCGCGCAAGTCCGGAACCCAGATTTGAATGGGCCGCAGACCCTGGTCGCGCAGTCGCTCGCGGTGCGCGCGCACCTTTTCGCGCGACGGCTTGGGCTTTGATGTGGGAGGCATGATCTTTTTCCCTCCATTGGTTACATGTAACCTAGCATGGGCGAATGAATTGCGCCATGAGAAAAAGCGGCGAGGGAGTGTAATTTGCGTTCACATCCCGATTCCAAGCCCGCGTGCGCGCGTGAAATCCCAAGAGACGCCGGCGTCGCGGATCACGCCGCTGATCTGGCGTCCAAGACGCTCGTCCATGGCGGGCCGCCAAGGGACCAGGGTGAACTCGTAGGCGTTTTCGATGACCGCGTATTTGCCTGAGACGAGGTTGGTCGTCCCGGTGAAAACGCCGGAAACACGTTCGCCCTCACCCTTCATTTTGAAAGGCGCGTGTTTTTCCGCCGTCATGGATTTTCCGACGCGCTCGATCTCCTGCCGCTCCAATCGGGTGACAAGGTCTCCGGGAGCGCGGATGACGCCGTCCGGCGCGCGCCGGGCGTGGCCTTTGTCGATCAGCGCCTCCTTGCGCCGCTCCATCGCCCGGCTGACTTCGGCGCCAAAGCCCGCGCGCACGATCGGCGTGCGATTAGGGGACGTGAGCTCCCGATCGAGCCATGTCGCGCCATTGGCGTCAATCTGCGCTTCAAGATCGAGATTGGAGAGGAGCCGCAGAGTCATCCGTCCTCGGCGCTGTGCGTCGTAATCGACGGCGCGCGTCTCGAAGTCGGCCGGGACACGCCAATGGTCGGCGTCGATCCGTTCGACGATCCCCGCCCGACGCAACGCCTCCAGGCGGCGGACATGGCTCTCGACATAGGCGCCGTAGTCGCTACCCGGAACGCGGACGTTGCCAGCCTCGGCGATGGCGCGATGGGCGCTGGGACGATAGTCGCCCGTCCCGCGCGCGACATGGGCAATATTTCGATCGGCGGGACGCGGGCCGGTGGGCGCAGGAGCAATCTCGACGATCGATCCGATGGACGCTTCCTCGGCGGCGCTCGCCATCGCCTGGGCGCTGAGCGCGACATGATGGACGCGGCCGTCGATCCCGTCGATGACGAACCCAAGACGCTCGCCGAGTTCGTCGGTCAGCCGCTTGTCGATGACCCGGCCGACAACATGCGTCGTGGCCTCCTCGCCATGGAGGGAGTAGCTCTCCAGCGCGCGTTCCTCTCCACGCTCTTTGAGCGCCCGGTTGATCGCCTTGATGATGTCACCGCGCTCGCCCAAGTCCCGCAGCGTCGGCTCCAAGTTTTCCGATAATCGCCACACGCCGGGCTCGCTCTCCGTGGCGAGGCCGTAGCGCGCCAGGGTTCGCAATCGGCCGATGCGCAGCGTGCGGTCGAAGTCTGCCCGGACCTGCCCGGCCTCGGGCCGCAAGTCGAGCACGCTCTCCTTGGCTTCAGACACCATCGTCCGGTCGATCCGGGTGAAGCGCTCGGCGGAAATTTCGGACCGGAGTTTGGTCCGCAGTTCCAAATCGGTCTCCGGCCCGAGCTCCAGCGTCGCTAGCTCCTGAGCGCGCAGCCGCACGCCGTCGGTGATGTAGTCCTGCGCGACGATCAAATCCTTGTCGGTCTCGTCCTTGCCCCGGATGACGACATGGCTGTGCGGGTGGCCGGTATTGAAATGATCGACCGCCACCCAATCGAGCCTAGTTCCGAGGTCCGTCTCCATCTGAGTCATCACGTCGCGGGTGAAGGCGCGAAGATCGGAAAGCCGATCGCCGTCCTCGGGCGCGACGATGAACCGGAACTGATGCCGGTCCTCTCGCCCGCGCTCCACAAACTCGCGGCCATCAACCGCGTCGGTCCCCGATCCGTAAAGCCTCCCCCGTTCTCCTTCGCGGTCCGTCCCGTCGCGTTGCAGATAACGCAGATGCGCGTCGGCGCTCTTGCTCCCGCGCTTCAACCGGACGATGCGCGCCTTCACGACAACGCGGCGCGTCCGCTCGCCGGGACCGCGACGCTCGGCCAAGAGCTTCAACCGATCCGCCGCCGCCTGGCCTCGTCCGATTCGACAGCACCTCCCTTTCCGGGGCCGACCCTGCGCGCCGCCGCGACTCCGATCGGCGCTGCTTCGACGGCCCTCGCCGCGCATTAAGGCCGGCGAGAAGCCATCGCCCTTCGCCTTCGTCACGGCCTTCATCACCTGCGCCGCGAACGAGCGCGGTCGCCGCGATGGCGAAGGGCCACGATCGCGGATTTTTCCGGCGTGGATTCGAAGGTCGAAGGAGTCGTCTTTGCTCATGCGCAAGAGGTTGCGCCGACGCCATTGCAAAACAAGCTCCAAACCGCACAGCTCGCGTCATGGCGTTGAAAAAGAAACGCAATACGGAACGACGCACACTGCGAAAAATCGCGAGAGACGGAAATAACAATGTGCAGACAAAAACATTACAGCCAAGCGGCACGCTTGCTTTAATCTTGCGGTCCAACTCAACGTCGCCGAACCCGCGGTAAGCGTCCGATCTCTGCACGTTCTCTTGGGAGTGCAATTTCGCAACATATCGGGTTCTCTCGCACATGGGAGGATCTCCGGTGGTCTCGAAACGATTCCAGAACACGGCATGGCGCTCTTACTGGTCGACGCATATTGAAGCGTGGCGCCGAAGCGGTCTCACGCGCACCAAATATTGTCGCGATCATCGGCTCAATAAGGCGACTTTCGACCGCTGGCTGAAGCAGCTTGAAGGCGCGGAAGCCGCGAAAAAAGCTGCAGAACTTCTGCGCGAACAGCGTCGTCAGCGCCGCCGTCGAGGACCATCTCCGCTGTGCAAATCGAAGCGCTCGATCGCCGTTCAAGCGTTCTGGGCGATGCATGTCGAAGCGCTGAACTGGAGCGGATTGTGCGCCACGCATTACGCCAACGCTCACAATCTTTCGCTGG
>VGEB01000130.1 GCA_016869435.1 Alphaproteobacteria bacterium
TTCTTCGCCAGATCGAGCCCGATGATGGTAACCTTTTGCATGGACGCCTCTCCTATCGTCGCAGTCTTCGACAACCGCGACCTTGGCACATTGATGCCGTTGGTGGGGCGTCCACCCCATCGGCGTGCAATTTTGGCTCTGACGCAAAGTTGGTGCAGTTCCCTGTCACTGTGCACCGATAAGTCGGGCTTCGAGGAGATCGAGTTTCGCGCGCCCATACATCTGACGCTTAATCAGCTTCAGTTTGGTGATCTGACCTTCGGTTTGGCCGTTTGACCAGGCGGTGACGATCGCCGCCGCGATGGCGGCGCGATCTTTCATGACGCCGTTCGCGAAGGAAGCAAGGAGGCCTGTTTTCGCGCGGTCAATCCAGCCGTCGAGTTCGTCCCCAGCCTTCATGCGGATCATAGTCTGGAATGCGGTGACGGCGGCGCGCGCATCGACCAGCGCGGGAACCCCGTCCTCGATCGTGGCGATCGTCAGCGTTTCGGTCTTCGACAGCGCATCGCGACCTGTTGTCATGAGACGCGCGATGGTTCTCGCCGAAGGCGTGCGGCGAAAGCCCGCCTCGTCCATTTTTTCCGCGCGCCGCCGCCGGCACGCCCATTCGGAGACGACACGCAACGATCCTCGAAAGCCGGAAGCGCGAAGACGTCGCCAGAGCTCAGCGCCATTACGACTGCCGGCAGCCCATTGCGCATCGAGCCACGGAAGATGCGGCTCCAGTGAACTCTCTCGTGTGCGGAAAATATCCGAACGCTGGCCGCGCAGGATCTTTCGAACGAGCCCGCGACTTTGACCCGTCTCCCGCACAATCTCTTTGATCGTCGCGCCGCCCCCGGCCCGAGCGAGAATGGCGGCGTTCACCTCCTCGCGTCGCAAATAGCCCTCGTATTGAAGACGCTCCGCAGCGGTGAGCAGCGTCGGGTCGATAAACGCCGCGCCGAGCGCCGATCTTATCTGGCGCATCGATTTGCGCACGGCGCCGAGGAAGGCGGCGCTGGCGTTTTCCATCAAGTGCCAGCGATCGGCGACCTGGAGGGCGCCGGGAAGCGCCTTACTCGCCGCGAGCGCAAAGCCGCCGCCCCGGTCTCTCGCGACGATAGCGATCTGCGGCTGTCCGGTGAGCCATGCCTGCGCCGTCGCCGGCTCTCGGTCCGGCAGGAGTTTGATCGGACGATGGCGCTCGAGGTCGCAAATGATCGCGCCATAGCGTTGATTGCGTTTCCAGGCCCAGTCGTCGATCCCGATGACGTTCGGCGCTGGCGGCGCCGGCCGGCCTCTGCGCCGCACGACCCGCAGCAGAGTGTCGTTGCTGACCGGCATCATGAGGCGTCGGGCCAAGCTCGCTGCCGGCCGACCGCCGAGCGCGAGAGCCAGATGATGGACGAGACCGTCGAGGCGGGCAGTTCGACGGGCATGGACCGCCAGAACGTCATCGCTGAACCGTTCGGTGAAAATGCTTCTGCGACACGACGCTGACATGCAACGAAAGCGCCGCGCCATCAGGGAAATGCGGACCATGCGCCCAGCAAGCGGCAAATCCGCAAGCCGTCTCTGATAACGGCTGTGAACGTGCACCGAAGCCAAACGGCAATCCGGGCATTGTCCTGTCGCGCCGACCCCTCGCGCCTCGATGGTCGTCATCACACCGTCGATCGAAACCCGATCGACCAAAAACCCGGGCGGAACGATTGCGGAAGGCCGCAGAGCTGTCGTCATTGCGCTGATTCCTTCATGAAACCAACGCAAGTCGGCGCCTCAACTGCATCAAATGTGAGTCAGAGCCCAATTTTGCCCCATAAATTTTGCCCATAGATGTCAATTTTGCGAGCCGGTTGACACACAGCGTCCCATTGAGGGCGAACAGCGCGTCTGGTTGCCTGTGCGGGTGCGCGATTCCGACGCAAGAGCGCGCGCCCGTCCGGCCGTTCGTTTCGGGCCCACCGGAGGCGATTGTGTCATTTCCGCAACGGAAGGGAAGCTTCTGCTTGACCGGCGCGATCGCCGGTTGACCTGCGATCCGGGAGCGCCTTACAACTGCCGTTGGTGGAATGTGAACAGTGAATATGATGCGGCAACTCTTAAATTCGAAGCGCGAGGCGGGCGGCTTTGTCGCCATCGCCGTCGCTTGTGTTTTCGCACTTCAGTCGTTGCTGTTCCCCTGCGCCGCCCATTCTGGCGCCGCCGTCCTTGACGGAGGGGGCGCGGGGTGGAATCTCGCCTATTGCTCCCCCAGCGATATTGGCGACGACAAGGCGCCGCCGCCTCTCCATCGCGACAGCGCAGATCATTGCGTCCTGTGCGCCGCCGCGTCTTCGCCCGGACGGGCGCCGGCGGTTGAATGCGCCGCCAACAGGGTAGTCCCGGCCGCGCCGTCGTGGCGCCGGCCCCTGCTCGACGACCGGCCACTTCTGCCTGATGGCTGGATGAGTTCCTGGTCGTCGCGCGCGCCGCCTTCCTTCTCCTGACAGCCGAAACGCGGTCCCTCGCGGCCGCATCACCTTTTTTCGCGCTCGAAGGCGCCGCAGGGCGCCGTGTCAGGAGTGACCCTTATGCATCCTCGCCTCATGCGCGGCGTTTCCGCCGGCGCGCTCATTGTCGTGCTCGTTTCCACTCCTGTCCTGGCGCAGCAGTCGCTGCCGACGATCGATGTCGGCGCCGCCCGCCGCGCGGCCGCGGCCGCGCGCGCGCCGGTTCGCATCGCCGCGCCCGCCCGCGTCGCCTCGCCCGCGCCGGCAGAACCCCAGCAGCCGGGGCCCGTCCCGCTGAGCCAGCGCGACGCGCCCCGCGTTCCGAGCGCCGCGCAGCCGAATATTCCGTCGACCGTGGCGACGCTTTCCCGCGCGCAGCTCCAGAAGACGACCAATTCGCTCACCACCATGGGCATGTTCAAATACCTGCCGAGCATCCAGATACGCGAGCGCTTCATCGGCGACCGCAATGGCATTCTCTCGACCCGCACCGTCGGCACGATCGCCTCGGCGCAGACGATGGTGTTCGCCGACAACGTGCTGCTGTCGAATTTCCTTGGCAACAGTTTCGGCTTTCCGCCGCGGTGGGCGATGGTCTCGCCCGCCGAGATCGAGCGCGTCGACGTGATGTATGGTCCGTTCTCGGCCGCCTATCCGGGCAATTCGATCGGCGGCGTGCTGACCATGACGACCAGGATGCCCGAGAATTTCGAGGTTCACTACCAGGGAGACGGCGCCTTTCAGAACTTTCGCCTGTATCAAGCCAACGAGCGCAATCTCTCGGGCCACATGAATCTGTTGATTGGAAACAAGATCAACGATCTGAGGTTCTGGGTCGGCTACGACTGGCTCGACGCGCGCGGGCAGTCGGCGAGCTACACCGCCGCGAACAGCGACTTCTTCCGCGCCGGCGCCCCCGGCGTTCCCATCGTCGGTGGGCATTTCGACCTCGATCCCCAGGGAAAACCGCGCTTCATCACGGCGCTCACATCGCGCGACCACTCGCAGCAGCATATGGCGAAGATCCGGCTCGACTATGAGTTCGCGCCTCACGTGCACGCCAATTACTGGGCGGGATTGTGGTCCTTCGTTTCCGACTCGGACGTCACGCCGTTCGCGCGGCGCGCGGACAATGGCGCGACCTTCTACAATACGCCCAACTTTGGCGCCCCGATCCCATCGGCACAGCGTTGCCCCTTCGCGCAACCCAATCGCGTGACAACCGGAGGGCTGAATGTCTGTATGCCGGCCACGAATCCGTCGCACGCCACCGCCACTCATCTGATGCAGGTCTTCACGGTCAAGAAGAACGAGGGCGGCGTGTTCGACTTCGACGTGACGGGGCTCAGTTACAATTTCCTCCGCGACTACTCGCATAACGCGACCCGGTTCGGCATCGCTCCGGGCGGGCAGAATACGGTGAACACCGGCACCTATTGGCGCACGCTCGACGCGCGCGGCATATGGCGGCCCGATTGGGACATGTTCGGCAGGCACGAAGTATCGCTGGGCGGCCACTGGGACGTCTATTCGCTCGCGCTGACGCAGACGAATACGCTCGCCTACACCAGCCCGTTTTGGGCCCCGATACGGGTGACGGGAACGCCGATCGGGGATGTCAATTACGGCATAAACACGATCAACACCGGCAAGACTTCGACCAAGGGCATCTACATCCAGGACGCTTGGCGGTTCCACCCGGACTGGAAACTAACGGTGGGCGGCCGCGGCGATTTCTGGGAAGCCTATAACGGCATGAACCAGGGGCTTACGGCCCGTAACGATTTCGGCGTCACGGGCGCTCCGACCTTCTACTCCAACCGCTACAAGCAGTCCTTCTCGCCGAGCGGCGGCCTGGAATGGCAGGCGACGAAGGAACTCCTGCTGCGCTTCGCGGTCGGGAGAGCTTACCGCTATCCCACGGTCAACGAGTTGTTCCGGAACGTCACGACGGCCACCGCGATCACGATCGCCAATCCCGATCTTCAGCCCGAAATTTCGACCTCCTATGAACTGACCGGCCAGTATACGATTGAAAACCTCTGGGGCGTGATCGGGTGGGCGCGCCCGCGCGTCACGCTTTTCATGGACGACCGTTGGAACACCATCGCCAATCTCGTCGATCCGATCCTGCGCACGAACGCCAACGTCAACATCGACAAGGTCCACTTCAACGGGGTCGAAGGCGCGTTCGACACGAAGGACTTCCTTACGGAGGGCCTCGACGTCAACGGCGCCCTCACAATTACGGATTCGAGGACCGTTTCGAATTGGCGCGACCCTCTGATCGTCGGAAAGCAGTTCTTGCGCATTCCGCGCGTCCGCCTGCGGGGCTTCGCGACCTACACGCCGCCATCGCTCCAGGATCTGACGCTCTCCACGGGCGTGCGCTTCCAGACGGCGGCCTATAACACGCTCGACAACTCGGACTGGAACCGCGAGGTTTATGGGACCGGATCGAGCGCGTTCCTCTTGTTCGACGCCAAGGCCAGCTACAAGGTCGCGCCGGAATGGACCCTCTCGGCGGGCATCGACAACATCGGCAACTACAAGTCCTACGCATTCCATCCCTATCCGCAGCGGACCTACTATCTCAGCCTGAGATACGACCTTGGCGACAGCACTTCGAAGGTCGCCGCGCCTTTTTCGTGGCGTCAAAACTGACGACGCGGAAGGCAAGAACTCGCGGCGAGGCCGATCCGGCCCCGCCGTCGTCGCGCGACGCCGCCGTTTCACCAGCGGGGGCGCGACTCGGCTTTTCTCGGCTGTTCCTACTACAGACTAAACGGGAGCGGCCAACGGAGCGAATCATTCAATCATGGAAGGAGCGGGACCATGATCTGCGATTTAGTTTTGACGCGCGCGGCGGCGCGCCGCATTGGTCCCGCAGTGGTCGTCGCGGCTTCGGTCGCATTCGTCGTGCCGGCCAGCGCCAGGGGCGGCGGCTGGCCGAAATGCCGCAGCGCCGATCCTGAGGCGCGCATCGCCGGCTGCTCTCAAGTCATCGAGCGGATCGCCAAGGAATCGCGCCACAATAAGATCGCCGCTTACGTTAACCGCGCCGGCGCCTATCAGCTCAAAGGCGACTACGACCGCGCGTTTGAGGATTTCGGCAAGGCGCTGGAAATCGACCCGAAATCCTCTCTGATTCTTTCGGCGCGCGGCGCGGCCTATCGCGCCAAGGGCGATATCGACCGCGCTCTCGCCGATTATGGCGCGGCGATCGCCGCGAATTCGAAAGACGCAAACGCCTTCGCCGGGAGGGCGGGGGTTCGTCACGCCAAGGGGGAGCTCGACGCCGCCATCGCCGATTACACGCAGGCGATTGCGCTCAACAAGCGTTTCGGGGCGGCATATGGCGGGCGCGCCGCGGCGTGGCGCGCCAAGGGAGATTCCGAGAAGGCGCTGGAGGACCTTTCGGCGGCGATCCACATCGACAAGGGCCAGGCGATCCATTGCATTCGCCGCGGCGCGATCTATCAGGGCAAGAACGACTTCGATCATGCGATCGGCGATTTTTCCGAGGCGATAAAGCGCGAGCCGAGACTGGCGATCGCTCGCAACAATCGCGGCCTCGCCTACCACGGCAAGGGCGACTTCGACCGCGCCATCGTCGATTTCGACGAGGCGATCAAGCTCGACGAAAAATATGCGGCCGCCTATCTCAATCGCGCCAACGCCTATCGCGGCAAGAAGGATTTCGAGCGCGCGAAGGCGGACATAGAGACAGCGTTGCAGATCAAGCCCGATCTCGCGCCCGCAAAAAAGGCGCTTGACGATGTGAATCGGGCGCTTGCCAAGAGAGCGGCGGCCAAGGAAGGCGCCGGCTCCGAGGAACCTCCAAGTGCTGGACCGCGTTGAGGTCCTTCCAGCGGTGTATAACTTTTTGTCCAATCCGGCCGCGCACGCAATCGGCGGCGTTTTGCCGCTAGGGAGCGATGGAGAAGCGATTCCGATTGCTGGAATGGAACTTGCGTGCGAGAT
>VGEB01000131.1 GCA_016869435.1 Alphaproteobacteria bacterium
GGCGTCGCGGCGTTGAACAGCTTGCTCAGGACGAGCAGCGCGAAGACAGCGGCCACGCGCAGTTCGAGGTCGCGGCGGCCGCGCGGCCAGATATAGGGCCACAAATGCCCTATCGTATTGATAAGGGTCGATTCCGACAATTGTTGATCGGAATCCGGCTGAAGCGCGGGTTCGTCCAAATCGAGCGCTTCGGGATCGCTCGATTCGCCTTGATCGGGTCTAATCATATGTCTCCGAATGGACGGGGCCGCGAACGCGGCGTTTTGCGTCATATATGACGTTTAGAAGCAATGCGCACCCCGGACGCGACGCCGCCGAAACACGGCATGAGTATCGACATGCGAGAAATAAAAAACATCTGCGTCTATTGCGGCTCCTCGATCGGCGCCGATCCGCGTCATACGGCGGCCGCGCGCGCCTTGGGCGCCGAGCTTGCCCGCGCCGGCGTCGGCCTTGTTTATGGCGGCGGCGCGATCGGCCTGATGGGCGTATTGGCGAAGGCGACGATCGCAGCCGGCGGCGTCGTCACCGGAATCATCCCCGAATTCCTCGATGAACGCGAAATCCCCTTCGCAGGCGCGACGGATCTCATCATCGTCAAGGACATGCATACGCGCAAACGACTGATGTTCGAACGCTCAGACGCCTTCGTTGCGCTGCCCGGCGGCGTCGGCACTCTGGAGGAGCTGACCGAACAACTGACCTGGATTCAGCTCGGCCGTCATACCAAGCCGCTGGTCATCGCCAATATCGCCGGTTTCTGGCGCCCGCTCCTGTCGCTTTTCGCGCATATGCACAACGAACAATTCATCCGCGAAGACTATGACGTGCGCTATCTCGTCGCCGAGCGCGTCGAGGACATTCTGCCGATGATCTTCGCAGCCGCCCGCCATGCGCCCGATATCAGCGAGACCGCGATCACCGAGCGGCTCTGACCCTCTGCAGTAGTCGTCATTGCGAGCGAAGCGAAGCAATCTAGAGCGGCGGGCGCAACCTGGATTGCTTCGTCGCTTCGCTCCTCGCAATGACGTGGCTGATTTGGCGCTGCTCAGAACGCTTTTTTGTGTTCGGTTTGCCGCACCGAAACTAGCAGCTTGTAGTTGATCGCGTCGACGAGCGCCTCGAAGGACGCGTCGATGACATTGGCCGAGACGCCGACCGTCGACCAGCGCGCGCCGTGCGCATCGGCGCATTCGACCAGAACGCGCGTCACCGCGTCCGTGCCGCCCTGGAAGACGCGCACGCGATAGTCGACCAGCCGAACGTCCTCGATGAAGCGCTGATAGGCGCCGAGATCCTTGCGCAGCGCCAGATCGAGCGCATTGACGGGGCCATTGCCTTCGGCGGCGGAAATGCGGCTCTCGCCATGCACGGTGATTTTGACGATGGCCTCGGCGCCCTTGTCTTCCCCGTTTCGCGAAAAGCGGCGGTCGACGGCGACACTGTAGCGTTCGATGTCGAAGAAATGCGGCGCTTCGCCGAGCACGCGCTTGGCCAAAAGAAAGAACGACGCGTCGGCGCCTTCATAAGCATAGCCTTGCGCTTCCTTCTCCTTCACCTCGTCGAGAAGACGAGCGAGTCGCGGATCGTCCTTGTCGAGGACGACGCCAAGACGCGCCAGCTCTGAAACGATATTGGAGCGCCCCGCCTGATCCGACACCAGCACGCGCCGCATATTGCCAACCGACTCCGGCGTCACATGCTCATAGGTGCGCGGATCGGTCAGCACGGCGGAGGCGTGAATGCCGGCCTTGGTCGCAAAGGCGCTGGCGCCGACATAGGGCGCGTGGCGATTGGGCGCGCGGTTGAGAAGCTCATCGAGCGCGTGGCTCACGCGGGTCAGATGGGTCAGCTTCTCCTGCGTCACGCCGATCTCGAAGCGCTCGGAAAATTCGCCCTTCAGCAAGAGCGTTGGGATGATCGTCGTCAGATTGGCGTTGCCGCAGCGCTCGCCCAGCCCATTGAGCGTGCCCTGAATCTGCCTCGCGCCGGCGCGGACGGCGGCGAGCGAATTCGCCACCGCCTGTCCGGTGTCGTCATGGCAATGGACGCCGACGCGCGCTCCCGGAATATGTCTGACGACCTCGGCGACGATGGCCTCGACCTCATTCGGCAGCGCGCCGCCGTTGGTGTCGCACAGCACGATCCAGCGCGCGCCGGCGTCATATGCAGCCATCGCGCAGGCGAGCGCATAGGCGCGATTGGCCTTGAAGCCGTCGAAGAAATGTTCGCAGTCGACGGCGACTTCCTTGCCGCGCGCCACCGCCGCCTTTACGGATTGCGTAACGGCTTCGAGATTGTCTTCTTCCGTGGAGCGTAAGGCGACGCGGACCTGGAAGTCCCAGCTCTTGGCGACGAAGGTGACCGCGTCGGCGGCGCTGTCGAGAAGCGCCGCGACCCCCGGATCATTCTCGACCGAGCGGCCCTGCCGGCGGGTCATGCCGAAAGCGGCGAAGCGCGCGCGCAGCTTCGGACGCTCGGCAAAAAATTCGGTGTCGAGGGGATTGGCGCCGGGATAGCCGCCTTCGATGTAGTCGATGCCGAGATCGTCGAGCATGGCGGCGATCTGACGCTTGTCGTCGAGCGAAAAGTCAACGCCCGTCGTCTGCGCGCCGTCGCGCAGCGTCGTGTCATAGAGCGTCAGCCGTTCCTTCACCCGTTCCTTGGCCATCAATGCGCTCTCCCGGCGGGCGCGAGTTCTTTGGTCATCGTCGTATTGCCGAGCCACTGGCCGCCGATCTCGATCGTGTTGCGTGTTTTGGCGACATAGCCGCGCGCAGCGAAAAAGTCGCGCGCCGCATCGGAAACGTCGACGGTCAATGTCTTCGTCCCGCGGCCGGCGGCGATTTTCTCGATGGCGTCGGCGAGCGCCGAACCGACGCCGCGTCGCGCCAGCTCGGGTCGCACATAGATCATGTGAAAATCGGCGTTGTCCTTGAGCGACGCGAAGCCGGCGATCTCTCCGTCGACGAGCGCGACGATCGTCAACTCGCCGGCGAGCAGCGCGCCGAAGGCCTCTTCGTCATCGGCCTTTGACGCCCAGGCTTCGCGCTGCGCCTCGTCATAATCGTCGACGGCCAGCTCGTCGACGCTCTCGCGAAAGAGCGCCGCGAGCGTCGCCGCGTCGGCCGGAAGAAACGGCCGCAATCCGGGCGTATGCGCGCTGCGCGCCATCACACGACCTCGAATGCGCGCAGCAAATGCCAGGCGATGAAGGCCGCAAGCGCCAGCACGAGCAGCTTGAAGGCGAGATAGACCGCCCAGTGGCGCTTGAAGGGCAGCGTCTTCTTCCAGTCGTTGTTGGACATCGGATATTCCCTTCTGTTCATCCAATCCGGTTCGCTTCGCGAGTCGCGGCGTTCTCCTCCCTCCACCTTGCGGGGAGGGTGGCGCGCGCAGCGCGCCGAGCGGGGGAAGCCATCCCGCCCCTCACGACGCCTCCGCCATGTGTTCCTTCGCCCTCGCGATAATCGTCTCCACAACGCCAATCAGATTGGCGTCGATCTCGCTATTCCAGAAGCGCAGCACCTTGAAGCCACTCGCCTGAAAAACAGCGTCGCGCTTGGCGTCTCGGCGAAGTCCTTCCGTCTCGCCGTGCTGCGAACCGTCGGCTTCGACAATCAGCCGATGTTTATAGCAAACGAAATCGAGCACATAGCCTTCGAGCGGCGCCTGACGACGAAAGTGAAAGCCTTGCGGGCGCAGTTTGCGCAATTGCGACCACAGTTTCACTTCCTGCGGCGTCATGTTCTTGCGCAAGTCGCGCGCGCGAGCGTTGGCCATGTGCGTCACCCCACCCGGTTCGCTTCGCGAACCACCCTCCCCGTCAAGGGGAGGGATTGGCCTGCATCGGCGAAACGCAAAAACTCGTAGACGACGCCCCGCATAAGCGATTGATCATTACGTCGAGTCGCGGCGTTTGCCTCCCTCTCCCTTGCGGGGAGGGTGGCGCGCGCAGCGCGCCGGGTGGGGGGAACCGCGCTCACCGCTTCACCTCCCACGTCGTCGCGCCGTCCTTGTGATCCTTGAGAATAATGCCCATCGCGGTGAGTTCGTCGCGGATGCGGTCCGACTCGGCCCAGTTTTTTGACGCGCGGGCGGCGAGACGATCTTCAATTCTAGTTTCAATGAGCATTTGCGTTTCACTCACGATCGTCTTCTTAGGATCAAGTTCTTCCAAATCGAGTCCGAGAAAGGCGCAGGTGGCCAATAACTCGTCGGAAAATTTTGCTTCACGGAAGGCGTCTCCAACAAGCTTTCCCAGAGCGACAACAACTTCGTGTGTATTAAGATCGTCGCGTAAAGCCTGAATAACTCGTTCGTTCGGGCATGCGCCGGTCTTCGCATGGCGCGTGCGATCGTACATGTCGTTGAGGTGCTTCAGCGAGACTTTGAGTCGCTCCACGGTCCAATCGATCGGCTGACGATAGTGCGTCGTCAGCATCGCGTATCGCAGAACGACACCCGGCCACTTTCGCCCCCCGAACTTCTCCGTGTGCAGAAGCTCGTGGATGGTCACGAAATTCCCCAGGCTCTTGGACATTTTCTCGCCCTCGACCTGCAGGAAGCCGTTATGCATCCAATAATTCGCCATCACGTCGCGATCGAAGGCGCAGCAGCTTTGCGCAATCTCGTTTTCGTGATGCGGAAAGACGAGATCGATGCCGCCGCCGTGAATGTCGAATGTTTCGCCCAAATGCGCCCAGGACATTGCCGAACATTCGATATGCCAGCCGGGACGCCCCCTGCCCCATGGCGAGTCCCAGCCGGGCTCGTTCTCCTTTGACGGCTTCCACAGCACGAAATCCATGTCGCCGCGCTTATAGGGCGCGACGTCGACGCGCGCGCCGGCGATCATCTCGTCAAGCGAGCGCCGCGACAGGCGCCCGTAATTCGGCATCGACGGCACGTCGAAGAGCACATGGCCGTCGGCCGCATAGGCGTGGCCTGATGCAATCAGGCGCTCGATGATCGCAATCATCTGCGCGATATGGTCAGTCGCGCGCGGCTGCATCGTCGGCTCGAGACAGCCGAGCGCCTTTACGTCCGCCTGAAAGACCTTGTTGGTTTCTTCAGTCAGCTCGCGGATGGAAATGCCGCGTTCCGCGGCGCGCGCGTTGATCTTGTCGTCGACGTCGGTGATGTTGCGGACATATGTGACATGCTCCGCGCCATAGAGATGGCGCAGCAGACGAAACAGCACGTCGAAGACGATCAGCGGCCTTGCGTTGCCGATATGCGCATAGTCGTAAACCGTCGGCCCGCAGACATACATGCGCACATTCGCGGGATCGAGGGGACGGAACTCCTCCTTCGTCCGCGTCAGCGTATTGTAGATTTTCAGCGCAGGCGTCGACATGAATTTCCCCGCAAGGCCGCCGGCCGGTGCGTCGCTTCATGTCATTGGGATAGACGTGACGGCTCCGGCCAGCGTGATCGCTAGCTGATAATGATCTCGCGACAAAGGGTGAACCGAAGCGTCATGGCGGCGACCATGCGCCAAAGCGCGCCGCCGCGTCAAGCGCGAGACTCGAAACTTCGCGCGGCTTAACCGGCGTTTTACCGCTCTGCGCTAGCTCTGATGACGAGCTGTCGGCTCGCATGGGGTTTTTGTTGATCATGCCAAAGTTTGAAGCGCCGGTTGGGCGGCGCGCATTTGCGCCGCTGCTCGTCGGAGTTTTGATCGTCGCCGGTTACGCCGGCGGGGCCTATGCCGAAGCGGGCCACAGCGCCGCTTATGTCATCTCCGACCAGGAGGGCTACGGCCTGCTGGAATGCCTTACCGGCAAGGACGACTGCGGCAAGATCGTCGCGGACTCCTGGTGCGCGGCGCACGGCCATGGCGCGGCCAGAGCATTCGGCCGCGCCGACGATGTGACCGCCTCGACCGACGCGAAGGCGAGCGGCGCGTCAATCGAGCCCGGCGCCGCCATCGTCGCCTGCATGGAGTAAGTATCCCCCGGCAAAGCCGGGGGCTTTATGATGTGAGCCGCTCAAAGCGGCTGAGGGGTCGCTGACGCGGCCCCGATTCCATTGGCCGCCTAAAGGCGGCTGCGTGGCGTTATCGCCACAG
>VGEB01000132.1 GCA_016869435.1 Alphaproteobacteria bacterium
CGTTCTACTTTCTCGATCGCTACTCAACGGCGTCGAATTCATCCGCCAGCGTCGAACAGCCTGGATCCGCTCTCGAAGCTCAAGATCAATCTCGGACGGACGAGCTATGCGGCTATCAGCGCCCATTTGGAGCGGAGCTTTCTGATTCACTGGCCTCTTCAACTTTCGCGGCGCCATGGATCGCGTCTTTTTCCTCTCAGCTCTCAGAGCTGCTTTCGCGCGGAAACGGAAGTTCCCACGCTTGCCCTTTAAGCAAATACTGAACGTCCAGACATCTTGTAGTTTAAGAGTTTGTCCACGGCTCAATGCGTCAACGATTTGATCAAGGACGTTATCAACAAGGTGTCTCGCCTTCGCCAGAGAAAGCCCTTCGCACCGATCGGCAATCGCTTGCGCCAGCCCGTCTCGCGTTAGCAAGCCTCCATGTCCTTTCGCGCCCTGATCACCGTTCTGGGGGCGAAGCGGAAAGACAGGAATTTGAGGCGCAGTCGATTTTGCGGATACCTGCAAATCATTGCTCCGAACGTTGGCGAATTTCATACCGGCACAAGTAAACGGAATGGATAGCGACACAGCGCCTATGCCCCTTCCGTGTCAGTCGGCGAAACCATGGAAGCTCTCTCCTGAATCCACCGCTCCGGCCTCCATTGTCGTCGCACGCCAAGCTGCGAGAAAAGCCCCGCTCGACACGTCGAGCGGGGAAGTTGGTGGGTCCCCACGCGGGGGGAGATCCATCCGCGTGAAGGCCATGGCGCAGCTTGCGCTACGCGATTGCGGCCGGCGTCGATACGGGGGGCACCGACGCCGGCCCGGCGGGCCGTCTGGGGTCAGACGTGCGCGCCAATTCAGCGGCGTATCGCCAAGAGACCGTCGTTGCCGAAAAGTTCGCGCAGGCGACCAAGGATTTGCAGCACGACGCCGAAAATGGCGAGAGACATCCATCCAAAGAAGACGAATCCCCAGTGCAGCGGGCTGGCGAAGCCTTCATCCATCGACCAGGATGTGTGGCCCCATTCGTTGAAGCCGACATTTGGAATGGTCATGAACACGCCAACGACGAGAACGGTGAAAGCGAGCGAAAAGCCCTTCGCGAAATAGGGAAGGCGCGTCCTTGCGTAGAAGAACGCGCCCATCCCGATAACTGCGAAAAGCGGGTATGAAATATAGAAGGTGATGATATTGCTTGGCGTGAAATCCGTGTCGCGAATCGCGGTCATGTGCCAGACGGCCGTTTGCTCCGAGAAGAAGCTGAGGCCGAAAAACATGGCGAGCGAGAAGATCGTGAGCCATTGCACGAGGTAAACGTATCGGCGCATCTCGGCTGCAGGTAACAGTTGAGACATATTCCGGTCGCGCGTGCGCCACAGGTAGCCAATCAGCGCCGCGCCGCCAAAAACATTCAGCACAATAGCGCCCTGTAGCAGCCGGGCCCAGTAGATCTGAAACTCCGGTGCGAATGAATCGAGCCCTGCGGTCCACCCGAAGGCCTGCTCATAGGTTCGCAGCAGGACGACGAGGAAGGCGAGCGCCAGAACGCCGAACAGCAGCGGTTTGGTATTTACGATCGCTTCGGCGCGCTGCGCTGAACGAGTTGTTGCGGTCATGCTCATAGAATTGTCTCCATAAGATTTGAACTGACGGAAGGGCGTCGAAAACGTCCTTCTTCCGTTTTTGGCGTAGCGCATAGGAGCGCCGAGCCTTGCGACAGCCGCTTGGCGAAAAGCCGACAGCCGCGCAGACGTCTATGTCAGGAGGAGATCAGGCTGCGGCGGAAGGAGGCGCGCGCGGAGACTGCGGTGCGCTCTCAGGCTCGAAAAGAAGTGCGGGAGCCGAGCGGAACGCTGCGAAGACGACGGCCTCGTCCGGGAAGGCTATGACAAGGGCTGAAACAGGTTTGATGTCGGGCGCATCGAGCGCGGCGCTGTGAAGAATGCAGCAAAGACCATGTTGGTGGCCGCTGCGAGGTCCCGCTGGCTGGCCGCCGTCGCTCGCAGCCTTCTGCGGCGCGCAGGTTACGCCGAAATAAACGTCCGCCCCGCCGTTAACCGAGGCAACTGCAAAGCCAGCGAAGACAATTTGAAGCAATAGAAAGCCGCCGGCGAGCGTAGCAACGCTGCGCGCAAAAACGCCATGCTTTCGAATGAACTGACTCACCGCCGCCTCTCGGTTCAATCGTGGAGGCTAGGTTGGTGGCGCGACCCGGTCAAGCACTCCGTTCGTGCGCCGCGCCATATGCGTCGAAACGTCGCGCGACCATAAGAGTCCGACTCAAAATTAATTCTTTGTGCTGCAAACTTTTGCGAGGCGTCGGAAGAGTTGTCTGATGGAGGCGATGAGAATTCATGCCTTGGGAAGAGGCGACGGCGGCTTCCCAATCATTAGCGAGCCTTCGACAGCGATTGATCCACGACAGCGTGCGCTCGACAATTTCGATTGCAGGACCATTCATTTCCGCCGGAGCGGTTTCGAGCTTCTCGCCGGCGTAGCCGCTGTCGTTGAAAATGTGCGCAATAGTCGGAAAGCTTTCGCAGCCGCGGCCGATGAGGCGTGGCGCGCCGTCCCTGTCCTGAATGCGCGCCTCCTGCACGATCCCGGTCAGCATATGGCCTTCCGTGTCCGTCACGATGTGGCGCTTGCGGCCCTTTGATCTTCTTTCCCGCATCGAAGCCGCGCGCACCGCCAGCTTCTGTGGTTTTCACCGATTGACTGTCGATGATGGCCGCCGTGGGCTCCGCCGCGCGGCCACAAAGCGTGCGCGCAGCGCCAACCAGCGCTTCATTGAGCAGGTAGAGCGCGCCGCTGTCGCACAGTTGATAAAAGTAATGCTGGACGGTCGTGACGGGAGGAAAGTCCTTCGGCAGCATCGCCCATTGGCAGCCCGTCCCGGCGATGTATTGGATGGCGTTCCAGACATCGCGCAGCAGGATCTTGCGCGGACGCCCGACGCGCGAGGGCGGCGGCATGAACGGTTCGACGATCGCCCACTCTGCATCCGTGCAATCGCTTGCATATCGCGTCCCGCTACGGACATGGTTCCGGTCCAGGCGGTCCGATTCTCTGTCGATTCGCAACCAACAGAGAATCACAAGCCACTAAAACCACTCAGGCGCGCGCGGAAATTCTTCTGCGGACTGTCGGCTGTCTGTCAACATGTCCGGCGTGGATTCGTCTCGGCTCGATTTCGCAGGGGGAATCGGAGCGATGCGATTCGGATTTCGAGCCGGCTGGCTTTGTCGTCGACGACGTCGTGATTGATTCGGGCGACGCGGTGATAACGTTGCATTCATCGGCGCCTTCGGCCCGCTGCCCGGCTTGCGGGACGGTCAGCGGGCGCGTCCATAGCCGGTACGGCACAACAGTCGCCGATCTGCCGATGGCTGGCCGCGCGCCGCGCGCTTCGCTCACCGTTTATCGGTCCCGATCAGCAACGACGCGTTGCTGCGGATCGTGCGTCGACGCGGCATGAAGTCCGCGCCGCCGCCGTCGGTCATCGGCATCGACTACTGGGCCTGGCGGCGAAACCAACGGTACGGAACGCTAATCTGCGACCTTGAGTGGCGCGAGACGATCGCCCTGCTGCCGGATCGCGAGCCCACGACTGCTGAAGCGTGGATGGCGCGCCAGCCTCAGATCGCCGTTGTTGCCGGCGACCGCGGCGGTGCCTATGCCCTCGCCGCGCGACGCGCGCTTCCTCACGCCGTGCAGGTCGCCGATCGCTGGCATCTGATGAAGAGCGCCAGCCAAGCGTTCCTTAACGTCGTGCGCAGGTCCATGCGCCAGATTCGGACGACGATTGGGGCAGCGACGGTCAATCCCGCCCCGCTGACCTATGCGGAGGACGTCGCGATGCATTGAGGCGCGCTCACGGTCGTGATGCCGGAAACGGCACCCGCCGCTTCCGGCAGCGCGATTATCGCGCCGACTCTTAGGCGGCGCGGATCGAGGCCGGGATTGGTTTTCGCTAGGTCACGCCACTTGCCAGCGTCGCCATAGAGTCGCCGCGCGATGCGCGCCAGCGTGTCGCCGACGGCGATACGATAGGAGCGCGCAGCGCCTGTCGCTGCGGCGGCCGGGGCTGCCTTCGGCGCCTGCGACGGCTGCGGCTCCGGCGCCAGCGCTTCTTTCGCTGCGATGGATGGCGCCTCGGGTTCCCGCCGCAGCCTTCCCTCCGCAATTGGGCGCTGCGCCGACATCATCGGCGAGGACATCAAGAGTTGCATTCCGACCAACATATAGCCCATCGAAGCGGCCATTATTGTCATGCAGAAGTTCTCGATGAGCGTCGAACGGCGATCGAGGCCCGCGACGGTGACCGTTCCGCCGCCGCCTCCGGCGAAGAGGGAACTGACGCGCGCAAGGCTCTGCTCGCTGGACAGGCCCAAGGGCCAAGCCATCGCTTCCAGCGCCAAGTAGACGGCGAGGCCATAGCTGACCCAAGGCCTCCAGCCATTCATCGGCTCCCACATGTAGATCATCGCGCCCTGCTGGATCAGCGCCGGGATCCAGAGGAGATCGAACGAGCCGTGTTGGAGAATCTGGTAGACGATCCAAACGAAGATCGCCGCCGCGATCGCGACATAAAGCGCCACCCAGACGGGCTGCGAAACGAAGTCCCAGCCGAAACCGCTCGCGCCGAACATGTAGAGCATGCCGACCGCCATCGCGACATGGGTGGAATGGTACCATCGGCACTCTCGGCATCCCTGAGCCAGATGACGGCAATGAAAAGTGAAGATTGCGGCGAGCGCCGCAATCCAGAATGCTGAGAAGGGAGCGCTGAGCAGACCAGAGGCTGCATACATAGAATAAGAACCCCCGCCGCTCCGCCGCGAAGGTGGCGATCGTAATTCAGATAGGCGCCATCCGTGAGCAAACCAAGCCTCGCGACGTCGTGACGGCAACAACAAAAACGTGGACGCGCCTATTCCTAAATTGAAAAGAGCCAACAGATCTTCATTCTTCTTCGCGAAGAACAGGCGGTGCTACGGGTCTTCGACTCGTCGGCCTTTTGGCAGCATTGCACCGCGACGCCCAGCTCGTCGGCCGCCTTGATTGTCGCGTCGGTCAGGTTGCGAATGACCTTATGACTGTTGGCGTGATCCCGACTTTCTTGCAGCGGCGCACCAGCTCGCAAATCATGCGCGCGCCGGTGAAGGTCTTTCTGGCGCTCGGCGAGCCCTTCGACTGGCAGAACGCCAGCACCCAAATGCGCAGAGGCGCACCGCGGCTTCGACACTCGTCTCCCCGGCGCGATGCGGCGGTTTTCTTGCGCTCAGGCCGACGCTCCCCGCGCCGGCCGGAAATCGCCCGCCGTTCGCGGCCTATACCTTGCGGCACTCTTCCGCGCATTTCTTACAAGCCTCGCCGCACGCCGTGCATTCGGCGATCTTGGGAAACTTGTCGCACTCTTTTTTGCAGTCCATGCAGATTTTCTCGACCGTCTTCGCCAACACAGGCACATGCGGCGAGTTGACGGCGGCGAGCGCGGCGAGCGCGTTACACGCGGCGACCAGCTGGAAGGTCGAATCCGCGCAAGCGGCCATGCTCGTATCCTTCATCGAGAACATGCCGAAACAATGCCTGAGACAGTCGTTGCCGGTTCCGACGCATTCAAGCGTGGCCTTTTCCAAGGCTTTGTAAAGCGCCGGATGCATATCCTCCATTCCCCCGCCGCCGGTTGCCTGGGCAAAAGCTTGAGAGGCCGACGCGATTGCGGCGGCGGTTCCGACAGTGGCGATGAATTCGCG
>VGEB01000133.1 GCA_016869435.1 Alphaproteobacteria bacterium
GATTCCTGTGTGTTGATTTTGTGGGATGGTGATCGCGGACGGGAGACCGTTGGATTCCTGGTGTCGCCACCGTGATCGGGCCTGGTCCCCGTCCGCTTTTCGAAGTTCACCTGAACAGTTGCACGAGGCTGCGCCAACAGACCTCGCATCACAGGGACAGGCACGATGAGCATATCCCCTGTTTGCGTCGGAATCGACGTTTCCAAAGCCCATCTCGATATTTTTGATCCGCTCGAAGGCTCTTCCCGGATCGACAATACCACCAGCGCCGTCACCGTCTTTGCCGCGACGCAGCTTGTCCGGGGGCGTTTCGTTGTGTTCGAGGCGACTGGCGGCTACGATCGCGCTTTGCGTCGTGGCCTTGAAGCCGCCGGCGTGCCGCATGCGCGCGTCAATCCCGAGCAGGCGCGGGATTTTGCGCGCGCCTTGGGACGACGCGCCAAGACCGATGCGATCGACGCCCGCATGCTGGCCGACTTTGGCCGCGCGCTTACGCCAAACCCACGCCCGCCAAGCGATCTTGCGCGCGAGAGCCTCGCCCTGCGCCACAAGCGGCGCGATCAGCTTGTCGCCATGCGTCAGCAGGAAGTCGTTCGGCGCAGCGAATGCCCCGACGCCGCCATGGCCGATAGTCTCGCGCGCCATATCGCGTGGCTCGACAGGGAGATTGAAGCGCTCAACGCCGACATTCGCGCCGCCATCGCCGCCGATGACGCCTTGCGCGCCGCCGACCGCCGCCTGCGCAGCGTGCCCGGCGTCGGCCCTGTCGCCGCCGCCACAATGCTGGCGCTGATGCCGGAACTCGGACAGCGCTCGCCAAAAGCCATTGCGGCGCTGGTCGGCCTTGCGCCCTTCAACAACGACAGCGGAAAGCGCCATGGTCAGCGCATGATCAGAGGCGGTCGCGCCCGGGTGCGGCGGGCCCTCTACATGGCGGCGCTGTCCGCCGCCAACTCCAAAACCCGCTTGGGCGATTTTGCGCGTAAACTGCGCGCCGCCGGCAAGCCGCCAAAACTTGTCCTGATTGCGCTTGCCCGTAAGATCATCGTCATTCTCAACGCCATCTGCCGCGACAATGCGTCCTTCGCCTGCCAGTAAAAATACACAGTTGCCCGATCGCGCTCCGCGCGTCGGGAATGACAGCCGAGCCGTGCTCAAGCGACGTATTACTTGGCGCCGACCGTCCACAGACCCTTGTTCTTGTCGAAGCGGAAGCCCGCGGCGTTCTTCAGTTCGTCCTTGTTGGCGTTCATGGTGAGCCACGTTTTGTAGTTGCGCTCGATCGCCTTGATCTCATCGAAGGCGATCGCGACGTCCTTTTCGCCGATGCCGAGGAAGTCGCCGACCGAAATGATCGCCGCCGTGACCTTGCCGCTGCGATCCAGCATCAGATCCTTGACTTCGCCGATCTTGTTTTCTTGCGGATCGTAAACGTTCTGCTCGTGAATATTCGAGACGAGCAAGGCGTTCTGCGGAAGCGTCGTCAGGAAAGCGCTCCTTCCTGTCGCCGCGCCCGTACGATTCATCGTCTGTTCGGCCAAAGCCGCGCCCGACAGCGTCGCGATGAGCGCGCCGGCAAGAACGTAGGACTCAAGCATTGAGCATCTCCGCGCGTGTCGTTGGTCACAGCGAACGGAATGTCCCTGTGGGCCTTCAACAAGCTTTGGAGACCGATGTTCCAAGCGTTGCGGCAGGGCTTGGAGCGCTTCCCGATCACATGGAATCATGTGATCGATAAGGAATCGCTCAAAATCAAAACGTTGGAGCAGGTTCTCATCGAAAAAGTCTGTCAACTTTTTCGGAACCTGCTCTAGGAGAAGTCTCGCGCAGCTTCGTCGATCAGATCGGATCCCAAAGTCCGGTGGCCTTGTCGAACTTGTAAGCGACAGCCTTCTTGAGCAGTTCTTTGGTCGTGTTCATCGTCAGCCAGCTTTTGTTGTTCTTCTGGGTGATGGTGATCGCGGAAACCGGAATGGCGATGTGCTTCACGCCGATGCCCAGAAAGCCGCCGACGTTCAGCATCACGGCATTTATCGAGCCGTCGGCGGAAAACAGCATGTCGGCGATCGTGCCGAGCTTCTTTTCATTGGGGTCGTAAACCGGCTGCTTGTACCAAGCCGAGACTACCGAACCGTAGACCGGCAGCCTTTCGAGCGGCACGATGACCACGGTTTCGGTTGCCGCCTGTTGCGCGCCGGCCGGCAAGGGCGCGAACGCGACGAAGGCGAGCGAGGCCGCCAAGATCATATGTTTCAGCATGAAAAAATCCTCTTCTGGAAAGCGCGTGACGCGGCGCGGAACGGGATAAGCAAAGCTGTCGCCTTGACGTTCGCTTCTACATCTTCTTCCAGGCGTGTTCCTTCGCGTCATATTTGTAACCGGTCGCCTTCTTCACGACGTCCTTCGTCGTATTGATGGTCAACCAGGTTTTGTTGTTCTTTTCGGTGATGGTGATGGCTTCCGCCGGGATGGCGACGTGCTTGGCGCCAATTCCGAGAAAGCCGCCGACATCAAGCATAATCGCGTTGATCTCGCCGCCGGAAAACAACATGTCGGTGATCACGCCGACTTTCTTCTCATTGGTGTCGTAGACCGGCTTTTTGTACCAAGCGGAAACGAGCGAGCCATAGCGTGGCAACGCTTCCATCGGCACGACGATCTTGGTGTCCGGCGCAGCCGGCTCGGCGAGGACAGGCTGCGCGACCGCCATGGCCACGCCCAAAGACAGCGCAACGAGCAATGTTCTGTTCATTCGTCCAATCCCCCCCAGATCGCTGATAGGAATTATGCATCATAGCTGATTCATCGCGGCAGCACGCCCCAATAATCAAGGTCAAGCAGCACCGCCGGGTCGGGCTTCCCGTCAGCGCCCTGAAGCGGAAAGTCAGCGCAGGGCTTGTCCTTTGTCGCGACGAGCCGCAGGCGCAGCGCGCCAATATCCTTCCGCCCGGGAATCTCCGCCTTATCCAATACTTCCGACCAGGCGAACACCGTTCCTCCGGCGAACAGCGGATTGACGTGGCGCCCTCCATTCACGGCCGAGATATGGAAGACGTTCTCCAGCCCGTTGAACGACAGGGCTCGCGCGAGCGAAATGACATGGCCGCCGTAGATGATGCGCTTTCCGAACCGGCCCTGCGCCTCATAGTACTGATTGAAATGAACTTTCGAGTTGTTCTGATAGAGCCTTGTCGCAAGTTGGTGCTCCGCCTCCTCGACCGTCATGCCGTCGATATGGTCGATCTTCTCGCCCTTGGCGTAATCGCCCCAGACATAGGGCGAACCGGCGAGCGCTTTGTCGTAAGCGGCGACATCGATGGGGGGCGCCGCTTTGCCGAGTTCCGACGGATCGACGGACTTCGGCAGATCGGGCACGACCTCCGGCCCCACCGGGGCGTCCCTGTCGCGCTTCTTCACCATGACCCACCGCGCATAGCTCAGCACGGTCTCGCCGCGCTGGTTGGAGCCCGTCGTGCGCACATAGACAACGCCGGTTTCCTTGTTGGAATTTTCCTTAAGGCCGATGACCTCCGAGGTCGCCGACAAAGTGTCGCCCGGATAAACCGGAACGAGAAACTTGAAGTCCGCATAGCCGAGATTGGCGATGGCGTTGAGAGAGACGTCGGGCACGGTCTTGCCGAGCACGAGATGAAAGACGAGCAGATCGTCGATCGGCGCGCGCTCATAGCCGATCGCCTGCGCGAACGCCGTCGACGACTGCACGGCGAAGCGCGGCAGATAAAGCGCCGTATAGATGGCGACCTCGCCGACCGTGACCGTGCGCGGCGCGGCGTGACGAATGATCTGACCGATTTTGAAGTCCTCGAAGAAATTGCCGACGTTGATCTTCGACTTGCTCATGTCCTAACCGTCAGTTGGCGCCAGCTTCGCCAGCGCGTCGAGATAAAGCGCGGGCGCGCCCGCAACGAAAACTGTTTTGACGCGGCTTGTCGCGCCGGCGCGGATTGCGACCGCGCCTTTGGGAACCCGCAGCGCAGAAGCGATCAGCGCGATCAGCGCTTCGTTCGCCCTGCCGTTCTCCGGCGCCGCGCGCACGCGCGCCTTGAGGACGCTGCGGCCGTCGGCGAGAGCCTCTATGCCCTCAAGGGCGTCGCGTCCGCCCTTTGGCGTGAGCCGCACGTAGAGCGTGACGCCGCCAGATTCGACAGTCCAGGCGGAGCCTATGTTTTCCGCACGCCCGTCAGCCAAGCGCGTAAGCGCTGGCGCTGCTGGCGATGAGATCGCGCAGGAACTGCATGATCAGCAGCAGGATGAGCGGAGAAATGTCGAGGCCGCCGACGCTCGGCAGCACGGCGCGGATCGGCCCGAGCAGAGGCTCGGTGACGGCATTCAGCCATCTCCAGACCGTATAGGCCGCGTTCGAGCGCATGTTGATGACGTCGAAGGCGATGAGCCAGGATACGACCACCGTGGCGAGTAGAATCCACCAGTAGATGTCGATGATCGTGAGAAGAAGTTTGACCACAGCATAAGACATGAGCGGCTTCCAGCGGATGGGGCTGCGCCCTCTCTATCCTCCCCGCCGCGCCGCGGCAATCCTTGCCCTATGGCGGTGCGGCTACAGTCCGGGAAGAAGCCGAAAATCGAGGAGCGCGGCCCAGCCGAGCCCGCCGAGCGGCAACAGCAGAGCGCGGATCGGCGGCTGTTGCGAAAGGGGCACGAAGGAACCCTCATGGAGCTCCTCGACGAGCTTGAGCATTGATTCGAGTTGGTCGGCGCTCGCGCCCGCAGTCGTTGCGGTTTCGCCGGCGGAAACTCCCGCGTCTTTGCCTTTCCCGTCGACGCCGGCTGCCGCCTGAGCGTCCTGGGGGTGGGCCTTTGCGGCGGTAATTCCCTCCATCAATCTCAATCTTGTCGTCCTGCGCGCTTTCTCCGCGCTAAAGCAAAGCGCCATCGCGCAACCGAAAAGTGCGATGAAGCCGACAAATTGCGTGATGACGATCGGCGGACTGACGGCAAATCCCGCGAAAGCGGCGCTGCGCGAGACGATCATGAGGGCGAAAATCGCGAAGGGATAGTACACGAGTTTGCTGATGCAGCGCGTCCGAAGCGCCATGAAGCGAAGATCGATCCAGTCGTCGAGGAGCGGGCCGTCAATTTTGAGCTTTTCGGCATATTTCGCACGTGTGCTGTCCGGCCAATGCGTCTTGTGCCTTCGCAACACCTCGATAAAACGCAGGCAAAGCAGCGTCGAATCAAACACGAGGAAAACAAGTATAAATAAAGCCAAGACAGCAGGAATTGTGACTCCATAGTAGATAGCGGTTCCGTACGGGCCTCTCCACGGTATGTTTGGCCACCCATACGCCAATACGAGAGAAATGTAGAGCATCACCATCAGTAATACGTAAAAGGCAATCCGAATGGCGACGGGACGCAGTCGCTGCTTTGCGACATATTCTTTCCAGACAGAATTGACGAATACTTCCTTATTCTTGTCCTTCTCGGCCTCCTCCTCAATCAATCGATAGGAAAGGGCCCGGCCGAGAATACCCATTGGATGCCACGACGCTCGCCCGTCGCCGCCGGAATTGGGAGTTTTCGCTATCCCGTCGGCGGCTCCGATTTTGAGCCGCCTACTTTCACCCGTCTTATTCACCGAATCTTGGATTTGGGTTGGCGGATGTAGCATAAGATGTTGATTTAGTGTATGGATTAGTTGCTTACGCCGATCCTTCACGCCATCGCATCGAGCCACACCCGCCATGATTG
>VGEB01000134.1 GCA_016869435.1 Alphaproteobacteria bacterium
GGTTCGGGTGGGGCTGGGGTGGTCCCGTCCGACGCATTCGGCGCAGTCTGCCGCTAAGGAGGGCGGGACTACCCCAACCCCCCCAAGCGGGTAATGCTTACAACCCGGCGTCGGCCTTCAGCGCCGCGGCCTTGTCGAGCGCTTCCCAGGTGAATTCCGGCTCGTCGCGGCCGAAGTGGCCGTAGGCGGCGGTCTTCAGGTAGATCGGACGGAGCAGGTCGAGCGACTGGATGATGCCTTTCGGCCGCAGGTCGAAATGCTTGCGGATCAGCGCCTCGATCTTCTCTTCGGCGATCTTGCCGGTGCCGTAGGTGTGCACCATCAGCGAGACCGGCTGGGCGACGCCGATGGCGTAGGCCACCTGCACTTCGCAGCGGTCGGCGAGGCCGGCGGCGACGACGTTCTTCGCCACGTAGCGGCAGGCGTAGGCGGCGGAACGGTCGACCTTCGAGGGGTCCTTGCCGGAGAAGGCGCCGCCGCCGTGGTGCGCCGCGCCGCCGTAGGTGTCGACGATGATCTTGCGGCCGGTGAGGCCGCAGTCGCCGTGCGGGCCGCCGACGACGAAGCGGCCAGTCGGGTTCACCAGATAGCGCACCTTGCCCTGGAGCATCTCCTTCGGCAGCACCGGCTTGATGATCTCCTCGATCACCGCTTCGGAGAGCTGGGCGTGCGAGACGTCGGGGTCGTGCTGGGTGGACACCACGACGGTTTCGATGGCGACCGGCTTGTCGTCGACGTATTTCACCGTGAGCTGGCTCTTGGCGTCGGGGCGCAGCCAGGGCAGGCGGCCGTCGCGGCGCACCTCGGCCTGGCGCTGCATGATGCGGTGGGCGTAGTAGATCGGCATCGGCATCAGCTGCGGCGTCTCGTTGCAGGCATAGCCGAACATCAGGCCCTGGTCGCCGGCGCCCTGCTCGAGGTCGAGACCCTGGCCTTCGTTGACGCCCTGGGCGATATCGGGCGACTGGCGGTTGATGGCGGCCAGCACGGCGCAGGACTTGTAGTCGAAGCCGATGTCGGAGTTGTCGTAGCCGATGCGCTTGATGGTGTCCTGGGCGATCTCGCGGTAGTTGATGTGCGCCGTGGTGGTGATCTCGCCGGAAATCACGACGAGGCCGGTGGACACCAGCGTCTCGCAGGCGACGCGGCCGTGCTTGTCGACGGCCAGGATGGCGTCGAGGACGGAATCGGAAATCTGGTCGGCGACTTTATCGGGATGGCCTTCGCCGACCGACTCGGAAGTGAAAAGAAACTCTCTGGACATGGGCCCTGCTCCTGGAACGTTATTCCCGTGGTTCCGACGTTACCGGCCCCGGGAAAACGAGCAGGTGACGCTTTAGCAGAACTTATAGGCCGCCCTGCAAGTTGTCCTGGGGAACTCATGCGAGTCCCATTAACTCGGCGGAAGCGCGATTATAATTTCCGACCCTTGCCGGGTCAAACTTGGTATGTTTCGCGAATGTCATCGCTGTTCCGTCTCCTCGGCCGCTGCCCCCTGAGCCTGCTGCACGCCCTCGGCGCCCTGCTCGGCTGGCTCACCTGGCTGGCTTCACCCACCTACCGCCGCCACCTGAAGGAAAACCTGGCGTTGGCCTATTCTCCGGCCGAGGCCGAGGCGATCCGGCCGGCGGCGGTCGCCCATGCCGGACGCGGACTGCTCGAGCTGCCGCGCGTCTGGATGCGGCCGCAGGCGGAAGTCGTGGCCATGGTGACGCAGGTCAGCGGCTGGGAGCTCGTCGAGGCCGCCTGGCAGCGCGGCGAAGGCATCCTGTTCCTCACGCCGCACCTCGGTTGCTTCGAGATCACGGCGCAATACTACGCCGCCCACGCGCCGATCACCGTGCTCTACCGCCCGCCCAAGCAGGCCTGGCTGAAGCCGATCATCGAAACGGGACGCGGCGGGGCGAATCTGCATCTGGCGCCGGCCGATCTGTCCGGCGTGCGCCTGCTGCTGCGCGCGCTTAAGCGCCACGAGGCCGTCGGCATGCTGCCCGACCAGGTGCCGGGCGAGGGCGAGGGCATCTGGGTGCCGTTCTTCGGCCGGCCGGCCTACACCATGACGCTGGCGGCGCGCCTGACCGAGACGAGCCATGCGACGGTGATCATGGCTTACGCCGAGCGCCTGCCCGGCGGTGCCGGTTTTCACCTCCACCTGTCGGCGCCAGAGACAGCTATCGCGGGTTCGCTCGCGGTGCGCGCCGCGCAGCTCAACCGCGAGTTGGAAGTGCTCATTCGGCGCTGCCCGCAGCAGTACCTGTGGGGCTACAACCGTTATAAGGCGCCGCGCGGATCGGAGGCGAGCACCCAACCCCCATCCCCCGCCCCGGAGGCGGGGGTGACTGAGGGTCGCGGGCGAGGCCCGCTCCGAGAGGGCCGGCCGTCGGAGCCGCCATGCTGACGCGCCTCGGTCTGGCGATCATCTGGCTGCTGCATTTTCTGCCGCTGCGGGGTTTGGCGTCGCTGGGGGAAGCTTTCGGCGGGTTGCTCTACGCCTTCGGCCGCGAGCGCCGTCATATTGCGCTCACCAACCTGCGCCTGTGCTATCCGCGCATGACCGAAGGCGAGCGCGAGGCCCTGGCGCGCGCGCATTTCCGCGCCTTTGGCCGCAGCTTTCTCGAGCGGGGGCTGCTCTGGTGGTCGCCGGCGGAGGAGATCCGCCGCTCGGTGCGCGTCGAGGGCCTGCCGCGCGTGCGCGCCCTGGCTGGCAAGCCGGTGATCCTCTTCGTGCCGCATTTCGTCGGCCTCGACATGGGCTGGACGCGGCTCACCCTCGAACTCGACATGGTGAGCATCTACGCCCAGCAGAAGAACTTCTACTTCAACGCCGCGCTGTACAAGGGCCGCCTGCGCTTCGGCCATTCGAAGCTGCTCTCGCGCCAGGAGGGTGTGCGTCAGGCTATCCGCGGCGTGAAGGCGGGCTCCCCCTTCTATTACCTGCCGGACATGGACTACGGAAGCCGCGACACCATCTTCGTGCCTTTCTTCGGCGTGCCGGCGGCGACTATCACGGGGCTCTCTCGTCTGGCGCGCATGACCGGCGCGGCCGTGATCCCCTGCATAACGCGCATGCTGCCCGGCGGCGCGGGCTACGTCGTCGAGCTGGGCGAGCCGTGGGCGGACTACCCCGGCGAGAGCATCGAGGCCGACACGCTGCGCATGAACGCCTGGATCGAGCAGCGCATCGCCGAGATGCCGGAGCAGTACTACTGGGTGCACAAGCGATTCAAGACGCGGCCGCCGGGCGAGAAGAAGCCGTATTGAACGTGTAAGATTCGACCATGTTCCGCAACCCCGATACCGAGGCGATCCGCGCCCTGCTGCGCGAGGTGAAGACCATCGCCGTGGTCGGCCTCTCGCCGAACCCCGCCCGCCCCGCCTTCCGCATCGCGCGCGCCCTGCAAAGCTTCGGCTACCGCGTCATTCCGGTGCGGCCGAAGGTGGACTCGGTGCTGGGCGAGAAGGCCTATGCCTCGCTCGCCGAAGTGCCGGAGAAGGTCGATCTGGTGGACGTCTTCCGCGCCGCCGAGCACGTCGGCCCGATCGTCGACGAATGCCTGCGGCTCGGCATCCAGCGCCTCTGGCTGCAGGACGGCGTGGTGAATGAAGACGCCGCCGCCCGCGCCCAGGCCGGCGGCATGACGGTGGTGATGGACCGCTGCATCTGGAGAGACCACGTCAATCTTTGCCCGGAGACGGCCGGTGCGGATTAAATTCACCAAGATGCACGGCCTCGGCAACGACTTTGTCGTGCTGGATGCCGTCACCCAGGCCATTGACCTCACGCCGACGCAGGCGCGCTTCCTTGCCGACCGCCATTTCGGCGTCGGTTGCGACCAGATCCTCGTCGTCGAAAAACCGGCGCGAGCCGATGCCGACTTCCGCTACCGCATCTTCAACGCCGACGGCGGCGAGGTGGAGCAGTGCGGCAACGGCGCGCGCTGCTTCGTGCGCTTCGTGCACGAGAAGGGCCTGACGGCGAAGCGGGCCATCCGCGTCGAGACGAAGGGCGGCCTCATCGCGCCGCGCCTCGAGGCGGACGGCCTCGTCACGGTCGACATGGGCGTGCCGCGCTTCGAGCCCTCGCACGTGCCCTTCGTCGCCGAGAGCGACGCCCTGGTGCAGGCGCTGCGGGTCGGCGATGCCGGAGTCGAGATCACCGCCCTGTCGATGGGCAACCCGCATGCGGTGCAGGTGGTGGCCAACGTCGATGCCGCGCCGGTGGCGGAACAGGGGCCGCTCATCGAGAACCATCCGCGCTTTCCGCAGCGGGTGAACGCCGGCTTCATGCAGGTGGTCGGCCGCCACGCGATCCGGTTGCGCGTCCACGAGCGCGGCGCCGGCGAGACGCTGGCCTGCGGCACCGGCGCCTGTGCCGCCGTCGCGGCCGGCATCGCCCGCGGCCTGCTCGACTCGCCGGTGAGGGTGGCGACGCGCGGCGGCGAACTGACGATCGCCTGGGGCGGACCGGGCGAGCCGGTGCTCATGACCGGGCCGGCGGTGACGGTGTTCGACAGCGAAATAGAAATCTAGAGGGAGGAGTGCAAGAATGAAAGCCGACGAGATCGCCCGCTACCTGCAGGACCACCCGAAGTTCTTCGAGGAGTACGCCGACCTGCTGGCGCAGCTCTACATCCCGCATCCGCACGGCGGCCGCGCCATTTCCATCACCGAGCGGCAGGTCCTGACGCTGCGCGAGAAAGCCAAGCAGCTCGAGTCGAAGCTGGGCGAGTTGATCCGCTTCGGCGAGGAGAACGACGTCATCGGCGAGAAGGTGCACCGCCTGGCCATCGGCCTGGCCGGCGCGCGCGACTTCGCCGCCGTGCGGCGCGCCCTGCTCACCCATCTCGGCGAGGACTTCGCCGTGCCGCACGTCGCCTTCCGCCTGTGGAACCTGCCGGCGCAGGCCGACGCCGCGGAGTTCGCCGAAGTGGGCGAACAGACGCGCATCTTCGCCGCCGGCATGAACCATCCCTTCTGCGGCGCCAACGCCGGCTTCGAAGCCGCCGCCTGGTTCGGCGAGGCCGGCGAGCAGGTGCGCTCGGTGGCGCTGGTGGCCCTGCGCCGCGAGGCCGAGACGATCGGCCTGCTGGCGCTCGGTTCCGAGGACGTGCAGCGCTTCTACCCCGAGATGGGCACGCTCTACCTCGGCCACATCGGCGACCTGGCGAGCGCGGCGCTGATTAGAACGCAGGAGTAAGCCTTGGACGGGCTGGCCGGAGAGCATGCCCAGGCGGCCGCGGCCGCCTGGCTCGACGAGCTGGCCCATCAGCGACGCGCCAGCCCGCTCACCCTGGAGAGCTACCGGCACGACCTGGGCGCCCTGCTCGGGCTGGCAGGGGCGGCCTCCCTCGACACACTCAAGCATCACGACATCCGCCGCTTCGTCGCGCAGCTGCATGCGCGCGGGCTGTCCGGGCGCTCGCTGGCACGGGTGCTCTCCGCCTGGCGCGGCTTCTTCAACTGGCTGGCGAAGCACCGCGGACG
>VGEB01000135.1 GCA_016869435.1 Alphaproteobacteria bacterium
AGGTTGTTTCTGTTCATTCGGACTGAGTCTGAGAGACTTGGAGGTGCGAACCGACCAACTACTCTCAGGAGATCAGCCGAATGAACATGCATAAGAATGCCCGACTCACTTTTGCCCGTCGACTGGATGGGTAAGAGGCTTGCGTTCGCAGTCCAGCAGCGGCTGACTTTTTAGTCCAGGTGGTCGCTGCCTTGCATGTGATATCAGCTATTGATAACATAGCGCATGGCGACCGATATCGGCCTGGCAACGCTGCTAGATCTGAACGACTCGATCATCGCGCAGGAACGTGGCTGCTGGGTCAAGATCGAGGCCTGGGAGGTGCCGAAAAGCGATGAAATACCGCACGGCATCCGCTACTGCCTGACGCTGCATGATTGCCATGGCAGGCGGGTACTCGGCTACGACAACGCTCACGCTCTGAAGCCGGCGAAGAAGGGCTTCACCGGCAGGCGCCTCGAGTACGACCATCGGCACCGGCACGCCAGGGACAAGGGTGTTCCCTACGCGTTCGAGACCGCCTATCAGTTGCTTGCAGATTTCTTCCGCGAAGTCGACGTGGTTTTGAAGGAGATGAACGAATGAAGACCATTACCATCGGCATCATGCCGCAGGCCCGGATCAGGGCGCGGATGCTGGCCATCGCCAAGGGCGAATACAAGCCGAAGGCAGGCGAGCCGAAAATCTGGTTCACTTCGATGCGCTCGGTGGCCGAGGTGCTCAGCGACGACAATCGCGCTTTGCTGAAAGTAATCCGCGAGACCCGCCCCGGGTCCATGGCCGAGCTTGCCCAGTGCACCGGCCGCCAACCCGGCAATCTCTCGCGCACGCTCAAGAAGATGGCTGATTACGGACTGGTCGAGATGCACCCGGGAGACGGCGGGCGAAAGCTGCGGCCGGTGGTCAAAGCGGAAGAGTTTAGGATTCTGGCCGCATAGCAGTCATTCGCCGCAAGGGCAAGCAAGATGCAGCGGCTGTCCGGGACAGAATGAAAATGGCCATGCGGTCACAGATTGTGACCGCAGCGTTTATGTTAGCCGGCGCAACCCGCTCTCAGCCGCTCACGCGCGGCATTTCGTTCAGTTATACCGTCGCGCGATCATCTCGGCGACGCAGGCGGGTTTGTGCTGGCCTTCGATCTCGACGAGGGCGTGCCAGGTGAGCTGGACGCCGCCCTGGATGTCTTCCAGCGCAGCGAGGGTGAAGCGGGTGCGGATGCGGTCGCCGCAGCGCACCGGCGCGGCGAAGCGCACGCGGTTCACGCCGTAGTTGATGCTCATGCTACCGCCCTGCAGATCCATCGTCTCCATCATCATGTGCGGGACGAGCGAGAGCGTCAGGTAGCCGTGGGCGATGGTCGCGCCGAAGGGCGATTCGGCCTTGGCGCGCGCCGGGTCGACGTGGATCCACTGGCGGTCGCCGGTGGCGTCGGCGAAGCGGTCGATGCGGTCCTGATCGACCTGGAGCCAGTCGCTCGTGGCGACTTCCTTGCCGACCCATTGCTTGAGTTCTTCCAGGGAATGCAGGGTGATCCTGGCCATGTTCAGTTTCCTATGAATTCGCGGATGAGCCGGTTCACTTCCTCCGGCCGCTCGTGGATGACCCAGTGCGAGGCGTCGGGGATGCGTTTCAGCGTGAGCTGGGGCACCAGCGCCTCGAGTCCGTCGAGCAGGCCCGGCAGCAGGGCCGTGTCGCGCTCGCCCCAGATGACCAGCGTCGGCACGCGCACCGTGAAGGCGGCCGGATCGAGCTGAAGGGCAGTGGGGCCGGGCGCTTCGGGCGTGGGCGGGTGCAGCGGCGAGGCGCGGTAGAAATTGAGGCTGGCGTCCATCGCGCCGGGCTGGCTCCACGCCTCGCGGTAGCGCGCCAGCAGCTCGGGCGTCAGCCAGTGCGGATCGGCGGTCGACTGCGAGAACATGGCGGCGAGGCGGGCGCAGTCGTTCTCCAGCAGCTTCTCCGCCGCGCCGGGCCGGCGCAGCCAGTTCATGTAGGCGCTGGCCTGCTGTTGCGCCGGGCTGTCGCGCAGTTCGCGGGCGAATGTCACCGGGTGCGGCGAGTTGATGATGACCAGCTTCTCGAGGTACTCGGGATGCGCGGCGGCGAGGTTCCACGCCGCGGCGCCGCCCCAGTCGTGCGCCATGACGATGGCGGGGCGGCCGCCGAGGTGGTCGATCAGCCGGCGCAGGTCGGCGACGAGGTGTTTCGGCCGGTAGGCCTTGGTGTCGGCGGGCTTGCCGGAAAGGTTGTGGCCACGCATGTCGAGGGCGACGGCGCGATGGTCGCGCGAGAAATCCTCGAGCTGGGCCTGCCAGGCATACCAGAACTCCGGAAAGCCGTGGATGAAGAGCATGAGCGGGCCGTCGCCGGCGTCGACGTAGTGCAGGCGCACGTCGTCGAAATCCACATAATGATGTTGCAGATTCACGCAGCCACCAGTCTGTTTCCGTCGAGCTTCGGCACGACGTCGTAGAGGCTCTTCTGCGCGGCGAAGTCTACCTCGCGGTCGAGGCGGCGCTCCAGCATCATGCGGCCGACGCGGGCGCGGCGCAGGCATTCGCCGGCCTCGCAGTGCTCGTAGAGCAGCCGGGCGGCGAGGGCGGCGTCGCTGAATTCATGCTCCTGCCCCTGCTGCGCGAAGAGCGAGACGAGGTAGCCGGCGCCGTAGAAATCCTCGAGGTTGAAATTGTCGGCCGATCCGGAGCAGACGATCAGCACCGTCTCTTCGGCGTGGTGCGCGGCGATGTGCTTCACCACCGCCTCGCCGTTGAGCAGCGCCGCCGCGTAGACGTGGTCGGCCTCGCGCGACTTGGCGACCGCCACCGTGCCGTTGGTGGTGGAGTAGATGAGCGACTTGCCGGAGAGGTTTTCCGCCAGCAGGTGCAGCGGCGTCGGGTGTACGAAGCCGGGAATGGTCTCGGCGTTGAGCTCGCCGGAGAGCACGCAGCTGCCGGCCGCGTGGCGCGCCGCCTCGGCCTGCGCCGCCGCGCCGTCGAGCGTCGGGATCACCTCGGCGGCGCCGTGCGCCATGGCCGCGACGATGCTGGAGGTGGCGAAGAGGATGTCGAGCACGACCACCGTCTTGCCCGGCAGGCGCTGGGCGTCGAGCTCCTCCTTCTTCAGCAGGACGTGGATCTTCATGGGGTTTACTCCCTCTCCCGCCGGCGCATCATGCCGTAGCCTTCCATCTGCATGACTTCCTCGCCGTTCTGGTTGAGCACCTCCAGGCGGTTGCGTATCAGGCCGATGTGCGGCCTGCTCTCCAGCGGGCGCGCCTCCAGCACGACACTGCGAATATGCAGGGTGTCGCCAGGACGCACCGGCTTCAGCCAGTGAATGTTCTCGATGCCGGGAGAGGCCAGATTGTCGGAGTCGAGCAGGTAAGCTTCGCACATCATGCGCATGGTCAGCGCGCAGGTATGCCAGCCGCTGGCGACCAGTCCCCCGAACTGCGAGTGCCTGGCCGCCTCTTCGTCGATGTGAAAAGGCTGCGGGTCGAATTCGCGGGCGAAGCGGACGATGTCCTCCTTCGTCACCACGATTCCTCCGTACTCCATGACGCTGCCGACGGGAAAATCCTCCCAGTAGAATTTCTTGCTCATCTTCCTGATGCTCCCTAGAACTTCGAGAAATCCGGCTTGCGCTTCTCGAGGAAGGCGCTGAAGGCCTCCTTCGCCGCCGGCGAGGCGAGCTGGCGCTTGAAGATCTCGCCCTCGTCCCGCATCGTCTGCGGCACGAGGGCCGCGACGGCCTGCTTGAGCAGGCGTTTGGTCTCGCGCAGCGATGCGGCCGGCAGGGTGGCGAGCTTCTGCGCGCGCTCCAGCGCGTGGGCCAATACACCGGCGTCGGGCAGCACGGCGTTGGCGAGGCCGATCTCATGGGCCTCGGTGGCGCCGAAGGGCTCGCCGAAGAACAGCAGTTCGGCGGCGCGCGGGTGGCCGACGAGGCGCGGCAGCAGCAGGCTGGAGGCGGCCTCCGGGCACAGGGCGAGGTTCACGAAGGGCAGCTGGAAGCGGGCGTTCTCGCCGGCATACACCAGGTCGCAGTGCAGCAGCATCGTGGTGCCTACGCCGACGGCGTTGCCGCTGACGGCGGCGACGAGGGGCTTCTCGGCGGCGGCGATGTTGCGCAGGAAGCGGAACACCGGGCGATCCGGATCGTCGGTCGGGCCGTTGAGGAAGTCGCCGAGGTCGTTGCCGGCGGTGAACATCTCGGGCTGGCCGTGGATCAGCACGACGCGCACGGCGTCCTCGCGCGCGGCGCGTTCGAGCGCGTCGGCCATGGCGGCGTACATCGGGCCGGTGAGGGCGTTCTTCTTCTCCGGCCGGCGCATCTCGATGCGCAGGACGCCGGCGGCGAGTTCGGTGACGATGTTCTCGCTCATATCAAAACCCCCTCTCCCTGGCCCTCTCCCCCGGCGGGGGAGAGGGTTCGAAGTTAGAACCACTCATTCTTCATCTCCCGGCAGGTCGGCTCCAGCGCGCGCAGCAGGGCGTGCTGCGGCTGGGTCTTGGGCAGCTCCCAGTTGAAGAAGTAGCGGCAGGCGGCGAGTTTGCCGCGGTAGAAATCCTCGTCGCTTTTGTTCCCTAAAGTCAGTCCCCGCGACACGGCGATGGCCTGCCGCAGCCAGATCCAGGCCAGCACCGTGTGGCCGAACATTTCCAGATAGACGTTGGAATTCGCCAGCGCGGCGTCCGTGTCGCGGCCGAGCGCCTCGGCGAGCTGGCGCGTGGTGATGCCGACCTCGGTGATGGCGGCGCCGAGCGCCAGGGCGTAGGGCTGCAGCTCGGCAATCGCGCCGGCCTCCTGCACGGTCTTCTGCACCTCGCGGCCGAAGAGCTTGAGCGCCGCGCCGCCGTCCATCATCACTTTGCGGCCGAGGAGGTCGAGGCCCTGGATGCCGTGCGTACCCTCGTGGATGGGGTTGAGGCGGTTGTCGCGGTAGTACTGCTCGACCGGGTACTCGCGCGTGTAGCCGTAGCCGCCGTGCACCTGGATGGCGAGGCTGTTGGCTTCCAGGCACCACTGCGAGGGCCAGGACTTGGCGATCGGCGTGAGGAGATCGAGCAGCAGCCCGGCCTCGCGGCGCGCGGTTTCGTCCGGCGCGCTGTTCTGCTCGTCGACCAGCCGCGCGCAGGTCAGGCACAGGGCGTAGCCGCCCTCGACGTAGGCCTTCTGCGCCAGCAGCATGCGCTTCACATCCGTGTGCTCGACGATCTTCAGCTGCGGCGCCTGCGGGTTCTTCGAGGCGGGATGCCGGCCTTGCGGGCGGTCGCGTGCGTAGTCGAGGGAAGCGAGGTAGCCGCGGTAGCCGAGCATCACCGCGCCCATGCCGACGCCGATGCGCGCCT
>VGEB01000136.1 GCA_016869435.1 Alphaproteobacteria bacterium
ACAAGGCGTTACGCGAGCGCGCGCTCATCGTCGCCGTGAATTGCGCCCAGGCGGGGGGCACGTGCTTCTGCGTCTCGATGCAGACAGGTCCGCGCGTCAAACAGGGCTTCGACATTGCGCTGACCGAGCTTCTCGACGGCGGCGAACATGTCTTTCTCCTCGAGGCCGGCAGCGACGAGGGACATGCGCTATTGGCGCAAATTCCGCATCGAACGGCTTCGGATGACGAGATCGAAGCGGCCGACGGCGTGGTCGAGCGAACCGCGTCCTCGATGGGTCGCGAAATGCGTTCGGACGACCTCAACGCGCTGCTGATGGGCAGTCTGGATCATCCCCGCTGGGATGAGGTGGCGACGCGCTGTCTGAGCTGCGCAAATTGCACGCTCGTCTGTCCGACCTGTTTCTGCACGTCGGTGGAGGACGTTTCCGATCTTGCCGGCGAGCAGGCCGAACGCTGGCGGCGCTGGGATTCATGTTTCACAATGGATTTTTCCTATATCCACGGCGGCAGCGTGCGCGCCGGCGCGAAATCGCGCTACCGCCAATGGATGACCCACAAGCTCGCGACTTGGATTGACCAGTTCGGCTCATCGGGCTGCGTGGGGTGCGGCCGCTGCATCACCTGGTGTCCGGTCGGCATCGATATCACCGAAGAGGTCCGCGCCATCCGCGGAGATGACGCCTCCGCGAAGGAGCCGCGATGAAGGACATTGCCGATCTGCTCCGTCATCATCCCTTTGCCGAGGGGCTGGATGACGACACGCTCGCGCTCGTCGCCGGATGCGCGAAAAACGTCGTGCTGCAACCGGGCGACTATTTTTTCCGGGAAGGCGCCGCGGCCGACGCCTTCTATCTCGTGCGGCATGGCGCCGTGGCGCTTGAAACCTTCGTGCCCGGGCGCGGCGTCTTCTCCTTTCTCACGGTCAAGAGCGGAGAGATGCTCGGCGCCGACTGGCTCATTCCGCCCTACCGCTCGTCATTCGACGCGCGCGCGGTCGAATTGACGCGCGCCATCGCTTTCGACGGCAAGTGTTTGCGCGGCAAATGCGAGGCGGATCCGCGCGTCGGCTACGAGATGATGAAGCGTTTCATTCCGCCGCTCGTCAAACGATTGCAGTCGGCGCGCATGCAGGCGCTCGGAATGTATGATGCCGCCGACGTTTGAATCCTGCGCGTCGGCGCCTCAACCGATGGTCCCGCGCGTGACGCCGGTGACGCGCTTTGTCCGCGAGTCGGCAGACGTGTTCACTTTCGATCTTGCGCCTGGGTGCGCCGCGTCGTTCGCGCCGGGGCAATTCAACATGCTCTATGCATTCGGCGTCGGCGAAATACCGATCAGCATCAGTGGCGACGCGCAGGCGCCGGAACGGCTCACCCATACGATCCGCGCCGTTGGGCCGGTGAGCGCCGCACTCGGCAAATTGAAAGCGGGCGATCGCGTCGGCCTGCGCGGACCCTTCGGGGTCGGCTGGCCCATTGAAGAACACAAAGGGTTCGACGTGCTGCTGATTGCGGGCGGCATCGGCCTCGCGCCGCTTCGTCCCGTCGTCTATTGGCTTCTGCGTCATCGCGCCGCCTACGGCCGCGTCGGCGTCCTCTATGGCGCGCGCGCGCCCGATGATCTCATCTTTCGCAGCGAGCTAGAGGAATGGCGGCGAACGCCCGACTTTCAGCTGCGCGTCGCGGTCGAGCGCGCCGGACCCGAGTGGGCGGGAGACGTCGGCTATGTCACGCCGCTGCTGTCGAAGCTGCGTTTCGATCCGGCCGACGCCGTCGCAATGATCTGCGGGCCGGAGGTTATGATCCGCGCCACCGCTCTTGCGCTGGAAGACGCGGGCATTGCCGATTCGCGGATCTTTATCTCGATGGAGCGCAATATGAAATGCGCGATCGGCCATTGCGGCCACTGCCAGTTCGGTCCGCTGTTCATCTGCAAGGATGGGCCGGTGCATTCTTACGCGAGCGTGCGCAATCTTCTCGCCTGTCGGGAGCTGTGAGGTGGATCGAATTCGTCCAAAGCTCGCCGTCTGGAAATTCGCCTCATGTGACGGTTGCCAACTCAGCCTGCTCGACTGTGAAGACGAATTGCTGGAGATCGCCGGCGAAGTTGAGATCGCCCATTTCCTTGAAGCGACGCGCGCTTCGGTCGAAGGCCCTTACGATCTCTCGCTCGTTGAAGGTTCGGTAACCACGCCGCATGACGCCGCGCGCATTCAGGACATCCGCAAAAAATCGCGCTTCCTTGTGACGATCGGCGCCTGTGCGACGGCAGGCGGCATCCAGGCGTTGCGCAATTTCGCCGACGTGCGCGAATACGCCGCCATCGTCTATGCGCGGCCAGACTATATACAGACGCTCGCCACCTCGACCTCGATCGCCGAGCATGTGAAGGTCGATTTCGAATTGCGTGGCTGCCCGATCAGCACTAGGCAGCTCGTCGAGGTAATTTCCGCCTTTCTCGCCGGGCGCAAGCCGCAGACGCCGCCGCACAGCGTCTGCGTCGAGTGCAAGATCGCCGGCAATCTCTGCATCATGGTCGGCCACGGGACTCCTTGCCTGGGCCCAGTCACCCATGCGGGATGCGGCGCGCTTTGTCCGTCATACAACCGCGGCTGCTACGGTTGCTACGGTCCGATGGAGACGCCGAATGCGTCCTCGCTTTCGGCCTGGCTGAGCAAGCTCGGCATGGACGAAGATGCGCTGAAGCGTGTGTACAGAACGTTCAACGCCAATGCCGACGCCTTCCGCAAGGAAAGCGAGCGCCATGAAAATTAGGACGATCAAGGTCGACCAGCTTGCGCGCGTCGAAGGCGAGGGCGCGCTCAAGGTCGTGGCGCGCGACGGCGTCGTGCAATCGGCGGAGCTCAACATTTTTGAGCCGCCGCGCTTCTTCGAAGCCTTCCTGCGCGACCGCTTATATGCGGAGGCGCCCGACATTACGGCGCGCATCTGCGGCATCTGTCCGGTTGCCTATCAGATGAGCGCAGTCCATGCGATGGAGAACGCGCTCGGCGTCGTCGTCGACGGACCGTTGCGCGAGTTGCGGCGGCTGATCTATTGCGGGGAGTGGATCGAGAGCCACACGCTGCACGTCTACATGCTGCATGCGCCGGATTTTCTCGGCTACGAAGGCGCCATCGAAATGGCGCGCGATCACGCTGACATCGTGCGGCGCGGGCTCGATCTCAAGAGAGCTGGCAATTCGATCATTGCGCTGCTCGGCGGCCGCGAAATTCATCCGATCAATGTCCGCGTCGGCGGCTTCTACCGCACGCCCCGCAAGCGCGAGCTTGAGCCGCTTGCCGAAGAATTGAAACGCGCGCGGGACTTGGCGCTCGCCACCGTGCGCTGGACGGCCGGCTTCGATTTCCCCGATGTCGTGCGCGACTATGAATTCGTGTCGCTGCGGGGCGATGGCGAATATCCCTTCAGCAACGGCCGCATTGCGTCGAGCCGCGGGCTGGACATTGCCGCCGCGGAATATGACGAACATTTCGAGGAGACTCAGGTCGAGCATTCGACTGCGCTGCATGCGCACATCAAGGCGCGCGGCCCCTATCTTACGGGACCATTGGCGCGTTACGCCCTGAACGTCGCTGCTCTCTCGCCGCTCGCACGCGAGGCGGCCCGCGAAGCAGGACTTGAAGCGGTTTGCGCCAATCCCTTCCGCAGCATTGTCGTTCGCGCCGTCGAGGTTCTCTATGCCTGCGACGAGGCGCTCCGGATCATCGAGGACTATGAAGAGCCGGTACGGCCCGCCATCGACATAGAACCCTGCGCGAGTACTGGCTACGCCGCCACCGAGGCGCCACGCGGCATGCTGTACCACCGCTACCGTCTCAACGCCGACGGCAAGATCGCCGATGCGAGGATTGTGCCGCCGACGTCGCAGAACCAGCCGAGCATCGAAGAGGATTTGAAGACATTTGCGACCGCCTGGCTCGATTTGCCCGACGAGGTTCTGCGTCGCCGTTGCGAGCAGACGATCCGCAATCACGACCCCTGCATTTCCTGTGCGACGCATTTCCTGCGGCTCGAGATCGATCGTGGCGGATAGAGCGCGGGACGGCCGGCGCGTCGTCGCGCTCTGTATCGGCAATCCTCAGCGCGGCGATGACGGCGCTGGCCGCGCCGTCGCGCGAGCGCTGAGAGATTCGCTCGGCGGCGTCGAAATCATTGAGGAGGAGGGCGAGACGACAAGAGTGCTGGCGCAGCTTGAAGGCGCGGACGCCGCCTTCATCGTCGACGCCTGCGTTTCCGGCCAGCCGCCTGGCGTCATACGCCGCTTTGACGTCGGCGCGGGGCGGCTTCCCCAGACGGCCTTTGGCGCGTCAACCCATGGCTTCGGGCTCGCCGAAGCGCTGGAGGTCGCCAGGGCGCTTGGCGCATTGCCGCCGCGCTGCGTAGTGTATGCGATTGAAGGCGCGATCTTCGATATCGGCGCGTCGCTGTCGCCGGCGGTCGCGACGGCGGTCGAGATCGTCGCGAGTCGACTGCGAGCCGACATTCTTTGCGAACGATCGACGCCGCTTCCGGAGTCGGTCAAGAGTTAATAAGCGGTAAATCCAATTCCGGTCGAGTTGTCGTTTGAGGTCATGAAGGCCCACATTGAGGCGCCGCCCAATCGATGGTCGCACGCGCTCCGCTCATGCGCAAATTTGACGCAGGGCCGAAACGGATCGGCAACATTGCGGCAACCCGGCTGAAACCTCTGCGTGGCTAACATACATCTCGCTTTTGCTCTCTGGGTTGCCTGGCTCCGCGAGAATGGACGCTGCGGCAGGAGCGGAGCGCCAGTGAATGGAGATATGGATGCAGCGTCTTGTTTCTTCGCCGACCTTTGTCGCGACCGTCTCGACGGTTCGCATTCTCGTCAGGCTGCCGTTGAACATCGCGCGTCGTATTGCCGCTTCGCCCGATGCGTTTGTCGACGCCATTGAACGTCTCGCGAAGCGCTAGATCGCTCGCGGGATAACGCGATCGACCATAAAGTCAGCTAGCGCGCCCCCACGTTTGCTAGAGCGCGAAATTGCCGATGGGGGGATCGATCGCTACGCTGCGGCCATTTTTGGAAAGCAGCGAGCCGTCAGAAAGCGCGCATGACGACCGAATCGTCAGAAATTCGAAAAGGTCAAACTCACTGGCGGCGCACCGTCCGAGCGGCTGCGCCTTTGTTTTTTCTCGTTACGGGCGCAGATGCGAATGCGCGCGGCGTCAAGGTGAGCGCTCAGCCGATACCCGATGAAATGTGGGCGTACATGCAGGGAA
>VGEB01000137.1 GCA_016869435.1 Alphaproteobacteria bacterium
TCGAACTGACGGAATTGATCGCCTAAAATGGGGTGAGACAAGAAGTAAGTAAAATCGTTGAACAAATCCAAGGTCGAATGAACGGCGTAGCCTTCGATGCGAGAATAATTCGTTTCGCTGAGCTGAGCCCAGTGACCAGAGATGCTAAAGCGCGTCGTGTCGCCGCCGTCGGTCGGGTTTATCGCTCCCCAACGCGACATCAGACCTTGATCGACGGCGCGCAGGGGGATCTGGTTAGTGGCGTTGAAACGGTTGGCATAGGCCATGCCGGTTATGCCGAAACCATCGGCCTCTGTTCCACGAATCCAGCGCAAAACAGCATTGATCTTGCGCACTCGATTAGGCGTCAACCACGGACCGTCATAAACCGATATCTCGCCTGCGCCGAGGATATCGCCGCCCATGTAGTCCCACGACTTCATGCCGAACTGCCGCGCGAACCCGAATTCGCCGGCGCTTGTCGTGAAAACCCCCGTGGGCACCCGGTTCAGATACTGCATGCGGATGGTGCCGGCGTTTGAAAAATCGCCGTCTTCGACGTTGTACGGACCTTTTCGCGCATCAATATACGCAAGCAATTCGGGCATAATGAAATTTATGTCCGCATAGCCCTGACCGTGGCCATGGGTGCGCATGTTCAGCGGCATGCCGTCGAGATAGAACGCGAGATCGGTGCCGTGATCGAGATCGAAGCCGCGTAGATAATATTGGTTGGCTTTGCCCTCGCCGCTGTGCTGGGTCACCGCGAGACCGGGCACGACTTCGAGCGCTTCGCCGGGACGATAGAAGGGAATCGCATTGACCTGTCCGCCGGTGAAAAACCTCTCGCTCGACGAGGTCATGTCCTTGGGGCCGGTCGGATAATCGATCTTGGGTCCGAGCGCGGTATCGTTCTCGGACGACTGTCCAGAGGGCCCTGGCGCGACTTCGACAAGCGTGGTTGGCCGCGCAGCGCCTTGCGGGCGCGCCGCCTGCCTATGCGTCGTCCGCCTCGCCGCGTGTCCGCCGACATCGATTGTCGGCAATGCCGTCTGAGCGGCGGCCTCGCCCAGGCAAAGAATAGTCAGACCGGCCGCAAGGGCGAAAAGGGAGACGGCGGTCGGATAACGGCTGTCCATGGAGGAGGCGGCTCGCGTATGATAAACAGATCAAGACCGCTTATTCTCGGCGGTCGGCGGCCAAAGTTGAAGAGTGTTTTTAAAGGCGATTCGCGATTGCGCGTGGCCTGTTGCAAATGGGCCACACAGAACCAATGGCGCGTCCCTTGCTGAAATCCGCCACCCACAGCGTATTCCGCCGATCCGCTCCGCGCGTTTCTTCGCCGCAAAAGTTAGGATTGGCCCCGGCGGCTGCTCGCCGCCGGGGAGGTCGTCACCAGGGCGTTCCTTCACGGGGACGAAGGCGCCCGCGCTGGTGAACGACCTTTTCCAAGATCTCATTGCGCCCGTCATAGCGAACATCAGGCGATTTCCCTTTGAGCAATCAGACTGGGGCTGAGGGCCGCGCCTCGATTGAAGCAAGATCGGACTTCGAAGCGGTCCATCACAGCAACCACGTTGAATTCCTGGACGGCGACGAAAGACCCACTGGGCGGCGGCGGCGTGTGGACCGCCGCCAGGATTTTCCCGACGGTCACCGCGAGAGCCGGATCAACGCCGACGAGTCGGAACTCGGCACTTGCAAAGATCGCGAGATCATGCGCAGCGATTCGCGCGGTTCCGGATTTTCGACGGGCCTGAAATGGTCCTTCATCGCCGCAACCTGAGCGGTGCGGCGAGCAAAGCGGCTACGCGGACTGGGCGCAGAGAATTTTACGGGTTCGCCTTGAGCGGGCGTTCCCGCCTGCGGCAAGGCGGTGTAAGACTCAAATTCTGGGGTCTATGGAAAATGGTCTCGGCTCGCGCTTTGGGCGACATTCGGTGCATGTCACCATGTGGTGGATGAGTCCTAAAATGACCAAGCAGACCCGGGAGGCATCTCAGTGAGCGTAATCACGCGTCCACTCGATGGGGCCGATCCCGCAGCTAACGCCAGCGCGGCCTATCGCATCATCTGGCGGTGGCATTTCTATGCGGGCTTGTTTTGTCTTCCATTCATCGTCGTCCTGTCGCTTTCGGGCGCGATTTACTTGTTCAAGCCGCAAATCGACGCCTATTTGGACCGGCCTTACGATCGTCTGGCGCTCTCGGAACCCGTGAAAACGCTCGACGAACAAGTCGAGGCAGCTTTGGCGGCTAACCCAACCGCGCGTATTAAAGGCTTGCAGTTGCGCGATGATCCAACGGATGCGGCGCGCGTGCATCTCATGACGCGGGACGGCCAGGAACTGCGAGTGATGGTGCGGCCTGATACGCTCGAAATCTTGAAGACCGAAGCGCAGAAAGGCCGCTTCACAAACTTCATCCACGACCTTCATGGCGAATTGCTGGTGGGTGAACCAGGCGCCATCGCTGTTGAACTTGCCGGCGCTTGGGCCATCGTGATGGTGATTACAGGACTGTATCTCTGGTGGCCACGCTCAAGCAATGGACTTGGCGGCATCCTATATCCGCGGCTTGGCGGTGGGCGCCGCTTCTTACGCGATCTGCATGCCGTCACCGGAATATGGTTGTCGTTCTTCGCGCTGTTCTTCCTGATTTCGGCACTGCCCTGGACCAAGGTTTGGGGCGAGGGTTTCAAATATGTTCGCGGCGTTGGTCAACAGCCGCAAGTTCGACAGGATTGGACGACCGGCCCGGCGTCCGCGCAAGCGCAACGGATAGAGGTTTACGGCAATTCGCCCCAGGCGCGAAGCGAAGCGCCTGACGATGAGCACGCCGAACATATGGCTGGAGGCGAACATTCAGAGCATGCCGAACACCGGGGGCACCACGCGAAGGCATCTCGACTCGTGGGCTTCGACGAATTGGCGGCGCAAGTCGCGCCGCTTCATCTCGCCGACCCCGTGCTGATCTCGCCGCCATCTGCAAAAAAGCCGAATTGGATCGTGCGCTCGGACGCGCAGAATCGCACGCTGCGTACGACACTCGAATTCGATCCGAATCATTTCGAACAGGTGAAGGCGGAGAGTTTCAGGGATCGCGCGGTGATTGATCGCATCGTTGGGATCGGCGTCGCCGCGCACGAAGGTCAGCTGTTTGGATGGCTCAACCAATTGCTCGGCTTGTTGACCGCGATCGGCTTTCTAACGCTCGTCGTCTCAGCCTTCCTAATGTGGTGGCGACGCAGGCCACAGGGGGCGTTGGGAGCGCCGCCAGCGCTGACGCGCGCGCCGCGTCTCGCGGCATTCGTTATTGTGTTGATCGTGGTCCTAGGCGCTTTCCTGCCGACTCTTGGATTGTCGCTCGTCCTCGTCCTGCTGGTTGAGCGACTTCTCCGCCGCTTCAGCCCTGGCGCGGCCAGATGGTTGGGGCTCCTGCCGGCGCCAGGTTGAGGAACTTCGGTCATCACGATTGCGCCTGAGCGACCTTGATGTTGGAAATCGAAGGTACCTTCAGCCGGCCTTATGACGCTGAAGTGCACCTCGAACGTCGCAAACCAGAGTAACTTGGTTGCGTTTTCAACTCGGGCGGAGCTGCCCGAATGACGCCATTGGGTGTTTCGTCGCACGAGTTGCCGACAAATTATTCGCATCGTTAAATCCAGATTCACAAGTGGTGGACGCCATCAAACGGGCCAGCGCTTCACGTTGGTAGAAGCGTTTGACCTGCCTCCGAACTTTCATCCAGTAGCAAGTTGAGTCCCGGCGGTTGATACGCCCGAGGGCGCGGGGGTAGCAACAGGCGATCGGCGGCGCTGGTCGGGGTTGCGGAGCCGATCGCCTGTTGCGATGAGATTGGCCGCATACTCCGCCGGCGTGGCATAGCCGAGGGACGAGTGCGGGCGTTCGTGGTTGTAGTCGTTCGCCCAGGCGCCAATCTTCGCCTTGGCGTGGTCGAGCCCAAAGAACAACGTCTCATTCAGCAGTTCGTCGCGCATACGGCCGTTGAAGCTCTCGCAGAAGCCGTTCTGCATGGGCTTTCCCGGCGCGATGTAATGCCACTCGACCCCATTCTCGCTCGTCCACGACAGGATGGCGTTCGAGGTGAACTCGGTCCCGTGGTCGGAGACGATCATGCCCGGCCTGCCGCGCCGCGCGATCAACGTCGTCAGCTCGCGCGCGACGCGCTTGCCGGAGATCGACGTGTCCGGGATCGCCGCCAGGCATTCGCGTGTCACGTCATCGACGACGTTGAGGATGCGGATCCGCCGCCCGCAGGCGAACTGATCATGCACGAAGTCCAGCGACCAGCGTGCATTCGGCCTCGCCTCGACGGGGATCGGCGCCCGAGTTCCGACAGCACGGCGGCGCGCGCGGCGCTTGCGCACCGTCAGTCCTTCCTCGCGGTAGAGCCGGTAGATGCGGTTCTTGCCCGACTTCTCGCCGTCCTGCCGCAGCAAAATGAACAACCGCCGATAGCCGAAGCGCCGACGAGCGTTGGCGAGATCGCGCAGCTTCGCGCGAAGCTCCGTGTCCGCTGATCGCCGCGGCAAATAGCGGACGGTCTTGCGGTCGATCTCGACGATGCAACAGGCCCGACGTTCCGACAGGCCCATGACGGCCCGAAGGTGCGCGACGGCTTCGCGCTTCACGGCGGGCCCTACCATTTTTTTGACAGAAGTTCCCGCAGCGCCGCCGCGTCGAGCATCTGATCGGCCAAGAGCTTCTTCAGCCGGGCGTTCTCATCCTCAAGCTGCTTCAGCCGCTTGGCTTCAGAAACGTCCATGCCGCCGAACTTGGCTTTCCAATTGTAGAGCGTCGTTTCCGACACCGCGTATTTGCGCGCCAGATCCGCCGCCTTCGCTCCGGCCTCCTGCTCCCGCAATATCCCGATGATCTGCTCTTCCGTAAACCGCTTCTTCTTCATCGTGTCCGTCCTGCAAGGGGCCGGACTCTAATCACTTCTGGAGGAATTTTTCAGGGGCAGGTCACGTTCTACTTTCTCGATCGCTACTCAACGGCGTCGAATTCATCCGCCAGCGTCGAACAGCCTGGATCCGCTCTCGAAGCTCAAGATCAATCTCGGACGGACGAGCTATGCGGCTATCAGCGCCCATT
>VGEB01000138.1 GCA_016869435.1 Alphaproteobacteria bacterium
CGAAGGCGGCCGCACCGTTGGAGCTGGAGTGGTCGCATCGATCATCGAATGATCGACGCTGAGGCGCAAAAAAACTAAAAGGGGTGCGAGCCGCGCTCTTGCCCCTTATGGACCCGCGCCCCAATGAAACCCGCCGTCATAAAACTCGAGCGCACGCATCAGCGCTGGGCGACCATGTCGGTCGCGACCATTCGCATGCCGGATGGAACAACGGTGGTGCGCGACGTCGAGGACCATGGCTGCGCCGCCGCCGTGCTGCCCTATGATCCGCTGCGTCGGACGGCGCTGCTCGTCGAGCAGCTGCGCGCCGCACAGCTGGTGGCGGTCGGCGCCACGCAATCGCTCGAAGCGATCGCCGGGCTCGTCGAGGGCGAGGATGGTTCCGTCGCCACGGCGAAACGCGAAGCGTTCGAGGAAGGCGGGCTGCGGCTCGGCGCGCTTGAGCATGTCGCCACTGCCTGGACGATGCCGGGCGTCTCGACCGAGCGCATGACGCTTTATCTCGCCGAATATCGGGCGGAGGATCGTGTCGGCGACGGCGGCGGCGTCGCGCACGAAGACGAAGAACTTCGCGTCGTCGAGATGAGCCTGAAAGATCTCGGCGCGGCGATGGCGGCGCAGGAGGTCGTCGACATGAAGACGCTTGTTCTGGTTCAGGCGCTGCGTCTTCGCCGCCCCGACCTTTTCGACTGGATTGCTCCCCCTGTGGGCGCCGGCCTCAGCAGCCCGAGGTCGTGACGCCGGGCGCAAGCCGCAGCGCGTCGCATAGGCTGCGTGACTGGAAGTCATCCATCATTTTCCGGGTGATGACGGTCGCCGAACCCGGAACTTGCATGATGGGCGTTCGGGTTCCCGCCGGTCCGGTCACATAGTTGGAGAAATAGCCGTCGTCAGAATAGGGCGGCGGGGCCGCGCGATAGACCGGGGCGCGGAAGCCTCGCACTCGCGGACCGGCGTCTGCCGCCGTCAGACCGAAACAGGCGATTGCGGCAATCAGGTATGGGGCGACAGCCTTGCGCATGGCTTTGTCCTCCTGACGCAAATATATAGCAGCCAGGGCGCGTTCACCAAGCCATACGCAAGTGAAGTCAGGCGGCGAGTTCGTCGCCCATGAGCGCTGCAGGCAGGCGGCGTTCCTCAAGACGCTCGATCTCGGCCGCCGACCGCTGAGCGAGCTGCTCCACCTCCAGCGCCGCGGCGACGGCGGAAATTCCGATCTCGCGGTAAAGACGCGCGAGAAGGTCGTGAGGGTGGCCGCCGGTCTGGGGCTCGTTGAACTCGATCGAATATTTGTCCAACATGGGGCGCTCGACGCTAGAAGGTGACTCGGTGGACGTCTTTGCTAGGATCGGCCTCATCGAGTTAACGATCCGCTAAGGAGTCGAGGCGCGGACGCCGCCCGCGCGAATTTTTTTGAAATTTTCGAGAGCCGTTGCATTCGCTGAAAAATTGCGAAAAATGCTGCGGAACCGCGGACGCGGTCATGTGAGCCTTTGATCCGATGCGACGTCACCTTCCGTCCGAACCCTGGTCCAAAGTCGCGCTATGGAGCCGACGCTTCGCGATTTTCGCGGCGACTGTGGCGATTTTGGCGATCCTTTTGGGGCGACTTGGCGCCATTGACCCTCCTTCAGCTTTAGCGTCGCTTGGCGGGGCCATGGCCTTGGCGTTGATCGCGCTGCTGCTGTTTTGCGCCGCGTGCCGGGTGATCTGGCGGGAGGGCCGGCGCGGCGCGGGCGCCGCTACGGCGGCGTTTTTCCTCGCCGCGCTCACTCTGGGCTATCCGGCCTATCTCGCCGTGGAGGCGGTGCGCCTGCCGGTGCTTTCCGACATTTCGACGGACGTCGCCAATCCGCCTCATTTCTCTTTCTCGAAGTCCGCCGTCGAGGCGCGCAATGGTTTTCAGCCGCCGGGCCTGCCGGCCCGCGTGCGCGAGGCCCAGCGTTCGGCCTATCCGGACGTCGAGCCGATCGTTGTCGACCTCGACACTGACGAAGCTTTCGCGCTGGTGCTGAAAACCGCCAACGCCCGCGGCTGGACGCTCGTCGACAAACGGCCGCCCGGCGGTCGCAGCGGCGACGGCCATATCGATTTCATCGACAAGACCCTGGTCATGGGGTTTGACGACGACATCACCGTCCGCTTTAAGCCGCTCCCGGGCCAGACCCGCATCGATCTGCGGTCGGCGTCGCGTTACGGACGTCACGACTTCGGCGCGAACGCCAAGAGAATCACCGCCTTCGCCGAGGAACTCCAGTCTCAGCTCGACACGCGCTGACGCCCTCCCCAAATTGAACTGCAGGGCGGGACGCTCGTTTTTCGCGGCGTCTTCGATTATCCTGCAGGGCAAAGCTTGGCGATGGGAGCGGCGATATGGTCGAGGAAAGCGGCGGCGTCACGAAGGACGCGCCAAAAATCCCGCCCTTTACCCGCGACCAGGAGCTCACCGCCTTTCGCGAAATGCTGCTCATCCGGCGCTTCGAGGAAAAAGCCGGACAGCTCTACGGCATGGGCGTCATCGGCGGCTTCTGCCACCTCTACATCGGCCAGGAGGCGGTCGTCGTCGGGGTCAAGATGGCGGCGCGCGACGGCGATCAGTTTACGACGAGCTACCGCGACCACGGCCATATGCTCGCCTCCGGCATGGAGCCGAAGCGCGTCATGGCGGAGCTCGCCGGCCGGCGCGGCGGCTATTCCAAGGGCAAGGGCGGCTCGATGCACATGTTTTCGCGCGCCGCCAATTTTTACGGCGGCCACGGCATCGTCGGCGCGCCGGCGCCGATCGGGGCCGGCGTCGCCTTCGCTAACCTCTATCGCGGCGACGACCGCGTCTCCCTGACGTTTTTCGGAGAAGGCGCCTCCAACCAGGGTCAGGTCTACGAGGCCTTCAATATGGCGGCGCTGTGGAAACTGCCGGTCGTCTTCATCGTCGAAAACAACCGCTATGCAATGGGCACGGAAATCTCCCGCGCCTCGGCGCAGACCGACTTCTCGAAGCGCGGCGCGGCTTTTGCGATTCCCGGCAAGCAGATCGACGGCATGGACGTGCGCATCGTCAAAGCCGCGGCGGACGAGGCGATCGACTGGTGTCGCAAAGGCAATGGCCCCTATCTCATCGAGGCGCAGACCTATCGCTACCGCGGCCACTCGATGTCCGATCCGGCCAAATATCGTTCAAAGGAAGAAGTGCAGAAAATGCGCGAGGAGCATGATCCGATCGAACAAGTCCGCGCCCGGTTGATCGCCGACGGGGTGAGCGAGGACGAACTCAAGAAGATCGACGCCAATGCGCGCAAAATCGTATCCGAAGCCGCCGATTTCGCCGTGGCGGACAAGGAGCCGGACCCGAGCGAATTGTGGACCGACGTGCTGGCGTGAGAGGCTGATTGAATGAGCGTCAACGTCCTCATGCCCGCGCTGTCGCCGACAATGGAGCAGGGCAAGCTCGCCAAATGGCTCAAAAGCGAAGGCGACGAGGTTAAGGCCGGCGACGTCATCGCCGAAATCGAGACCGACAAGGCGACGATGGAGGTCGAGGCCGTCGACGAGGGCGTGCTGGCGCGCATCCTGGTTCCAGGCGGCACTGAGAATGTCGCGGTCAACACGCCGATCGCGGTGATCGCTGAAGAAGGCGAGTCGGTCGCCGACACCGCCGATCATGCGCCGATGGCGCGCGTCGGCGAAGAAGACAAGGCCGAGAAACAGGCCGAAGTTGCTGCGCCTCTCAAGCCCGCGATCGAGGTTGCCGCCCCCGCGCCCAAGGCGCCGAGCGTCGCCGAGCAGCCGTCGGCCACCATCGCGCCGGAAGTCCCGGAAGGGACAGCGATGATCTCCATGACCATGCGCGAAGCCCTGCGCGACGCGATGGCCGAGGAAATGCGGCGCGACCCGAGCGTCTTCGTGATCGGCGAAGAGGTCGCCGAATATCAGGGCGCCTACAAGGTCACGCAGGGCCTGCTGCAGGAGTTCGGCGCCAAGCGCGTCGTCGACACGCCGATCACCGAATATGGCTTCGCCGGCGTCGGCGTCGGCGCCGCTTTCGCGGGGCTGCGGCCGATCGTCGAATTCATGACCTTCAATTTTTCGATGCAGGCGATCGACCACATCGTGAATTCCGCAGCGAAGACGCTCTACATGTCCGGCGGGCAGATCAACTGTCCGATCGTGTTCCGCGGACCGAACGGCGCCGCCGCGCGCGTCGCCGCCCAGCACAGCCAGGATTACACCGCCTGGTATTCGCAGGTGCCGGGACTGATCGTGATTGCGCCGTCGAACGCCAGCGACGCAAAGGGCCTGTTGAAGGCGGCGATCCGCGATAACAATCCGGTCGTGTTTCTCGAGAACGAGATTCTCTACGGCAAGACGTCGGACGTGCCGGCGCTCGAAGATTTCGTTCTTCCGATCGGCAAGGCGCGCATCGCACGGCCCGGCAAGGACGTAACGCTCGTCTCCTTCTCCATCGGCATGACCTATGCGCTGCACGCCGCCGACGAACTCGCCAAGGAAGGAATCGAAGCCGAGGTGATTGATCTGCGCACAGTGCGGCCGATGGATATTGCTACCGTCATCGAGTCGGTGAAAAAGACCGGCCGCTGCGTCGCCATCGAAGAGGGCTGGCCGCAGTGCGGCGTCTGCGCCGAAATCGCGATGCGCGTGCAGCAGGAGGCCTTCGACTATCTCGATGCGCCGGTGCTGCGCGTCACCGGCAAGGACACGCCGATGCCCTACGCCGCCAATCTCGAAAAGCTTGCTTTGCCGAGCGCGGCGGAGATCGTGACGGCGGCGAAGGCGGTGTTGTATCGGTGATTGATTGCGCGAAGACGGACGCATAGCGGACTGTCATTCCCGACGCGCGCTTTGCGCGCGATCGGGCAACTGTGTATTTTTACTGGCGGGCGAAGGACGCATTGTCGCGGCAGACGGCGTTGAGAATGACGATTATCTTACGGGCAAGCGCAATCAGGACAAGTTTTGGCGGCTTGCCGGCGGCGCGCAG
>VGEB01000139.1 GCA_016869435.1 Alphaproteobacteria bacterium
CTAGACGACCGAGCGCGTCGCTCAGCGCTTTTTTGGGTCCCGGCCTTTTCGAAGCAGTTTGCGGAAAATTGACGAGAGCGAAGATCGTCTGACCGAAATCCGCATTGACCGTCCACATGTGCGACTCGCTCCGCTGCGATCTCTACGATTGAAGATCACGGGGAGGCGAAGCTTTTGTGACGCGGGGACTGCTCGGGAGTCGTTCGCGGCGCGACCGCGAGCTGTGATGCGGCTCATTCGCCGGCCGACAAGTAGCTATGCTCGTCCGCTACGGGAGTTGGCCCGTCGTCATTCGAGGCGGGGGCTTCGCTCGCTCCTGAGGGTCGCCGGTCAACACGGCGGAGGCGCCGCTACGCGCGCTCAAAATGCGGCCTTGCCGAATCTCGCGAGATGGCCGAGGCTGCTCCCCCGGCGAGTGGAATTTTCCCCAATATCCACTAAATTGTCCACATATTGTCGATCCATTAATTTTTTACCACTACATCTTGACGGCGTCGGAAGACTCGCGCAGTCTGGAGGCATCACGGAATGACGACGCGGCGAACGTTCCCAGGGGAGTTCGGCCGTCCCCGGCGCCAGCCGGACGTGAGCGTCGCTTTGCGTGGGCGTTATCCTCGTTATCAGCGTGCTTTCCTACGCGGCGCAACAGTCCGCGAGCGCGGGGCGCGTGTCTTTCGAGTTCAGAATTGGTCAAGAATTGCATCGCGGGCCGGCGGACGGCTGCGCGCGGGCAGACGCCTGCGTCTTGAGGGGATGGAACAATGAAAATTGAGCGGCGCTACACCAAGGCTGGCGAATCTCCTTACGCGAACGTTCCGTTCCGCACGACCAAGAGCGAGATCCGCAATCCCGACGGCTCCATCGTCTTCTCCCTCGACAATATCGAAGTCCCGAACCAGTGGAGCCAGGTCGCCGCCGACGTCCTCGCGCAGAAATATTTCCGCAAGGCCGGCGTGCCGGCGCGCCTGAAGCGCGTCGAGGAAAATGCGGTTCCCTCTTTCCTGTGGCGCTCTGTCGCCGATGCCGAGGCGCTCGCCGAGCTGCCCAAGGACCAGCGCCACGTTTCCGAAATCTCGGCCAAGCAGGTCTTCGACCGTCTCGCCGGCGCCTGGGCCTATTGGGGCTGGAAGGGGGGCTATTTCGACACTGAGGACGACGCTCAGGCGTTCAGCGACGAGCTTCGCTTCATGCTCGCCATGCAGATGGCGGCGCCCAATTCGCCGCAATGGTTCAACACCGGCCTCCACTGGGCTTACGGGGTCGACGGGCCGAGCCAGGGCCATTTCTATGTCGATTTCGCCAACGGCAAGATGGTGAAGTCGAAATCGGCCTATGAGCATCCGCAGCCGCACGCCTGTTTCATCCAGTCGATCGAGGATGATCTCGTCAATGACGGCGGCATCATGGATCTCTGGGTGCGCGAGGCGCGGCTGTTTAAATACGGCTCCGGCACCGGCACCAACTTCTCGAAGCTGCGCGGCGAGAAGGAGAAGCTTTCGGGCGGCGGCTCATCCTCGGGACTGATGTCCTTCCTCAAGATCGGCGACCGCGCGGCGGGCGCGATCAAATCCGGCGGCACGACGCGGCGCGCGGCGAAAATGGTCGTCGTCGACATCGATCACCCGGACGTCGAGCAGTTCATCGACTGGAAGGTGAAGGAGGAGGAGAAGGTCGCCTCGCTCGTCACGGGCTCGAAGATCGTCAAGAAGCATCTTAAGGCGATCATGCGCGCCTGCGTGAATTGCGAAGGGCACGGCGACGACTGCTTCAACCCCGAGATCAATCCGGCGCTGAAGCGCGAGATCAAGCTCGCGCGCCGTAACGACGTGCCGGACAATTACATCAAGCGCGTCATTCAATTCGCCAAGCAGGGTTACAAGGACATCCAGTTCGACACCTATGACACGGACTGGGACAGCGAAGCCTATCTCACCGTCTCGGGCCAGAACTCCAACAATTCCGTGCGCGTCACCGACGCCTTCCTGCAGGCGGTCGAGAAGGACGGCGACTGGACTCTCATCAAGCGACTAGACGGCAAACCGTCGAAGACGATGAAAGCCCGCGACCTGTGGGAGAAGATCGGCTACGCCGCCTGGGCCTCGGCCGATCCCGGCATTCAGTTCCATACGACGATCAACGACTGGCACACCTGCCCGGCGGGCGGTCCCATCCGCGCGTCTAATCCGTGCTCGGAATATATGTTCCTCGACGACACGGCCTGTAACCTCGCCTCGTTGAACCTGCTTCAATTCCGCGCCCCCTCCCTTCCCTCCCCCGCTCGCGGGGGAGGGTTAGGGTGGGGGTTCGATGTCGACTCCTACGAGCACGCCGTGCGGCTATGGACCATCGTGCTCGAAATCTCGGTGCTGATGGCGCAGTTCCCCTCAAGAGAGATCGCGCAGCTTTCCTACGACTACCGCACGCTGGGACTTGGCTACGCCAATGTCGGCGGCCTGTTGATGTCGTCAGGCGTCGCCTATGACAGCGAGGCGGGCCGCGCTATCGCCGGCGCGCTTTCGGCGATCATGACCGGCGTCTGCTACGCGACCTCGGCGGAAATGGCGAAGGAGCGCGGGCCTTTCGTGCGCTTCATGGAGAACCGCGAGGCGATGCTGCGGGTCATCCGCAATCATCGCCGCGCCGCGCATGGCGAACGCGTCGGCTATGAGCAGCTCGCGATTACGCCCGTCCCGCTCGACAAAGCGGCGTGTCTCGATCAGGCGTTGATCGAACGCGCCGGCGCCGCCTGGGACAAGGCGCTCGCGCAGGGCGAACTCTACGGCTACCGCAACGCGCAGGTCACTGTCGTCGCGCCGACCGGCACCATCGGCCTCGTGATGGATTGCGACACGACCGGGATCGAGCCCGATTTTGCGCTGGTGAAATTCAAGAAGCTCGCCGGCGGCGGCTATCTCAAGATCGTCAACCGCGCCGTGCCGGAGGGGCTGCGCGCGCTGGGCTATCGCGAGAGCGAAATCGCCGAGATCGAAGCCTATGCCGTCGGCCGCGCCTCGCTCTCCAACGCGCCCGCGATCAACACCGCGAGCCTGCGCGCGCGCGGCTTCACGGATGAGAAGATCGCGGCGGTGGAGGCGGCGCTGCCGTCCGCTTTCGACATCAAATTCGTCTTCAACAAATGGACGCTCGGGCCCGACTTCCTCACCGAGACGCTGAAAGTTCCGGCGGCCGCGCTCGACGACAAGAATTTCGATCTTCTCTCCCATCTCGGCTTCGCCAAATCGGAGATCGACGCGGCGAATATCCACGTCTGCGGCGCGATGACTCTCGAAGGCGCGCCGCATCTGAAGCGCGAGCACTATCCGGTGTTCGACTGCGCCAATCCCTGCGGGCGCACGGGAAAACGCTATCTTTCGGTCGAGTCGCATATCCGCATGATGGCGGCGGCGCAGCCCTTCATTTCGGGCGCGATCAGCAAGACCATCAACATGCCGAACGATGCGTCGATCGAGGATTGCGAGCAGGCTTATCTGCTGTCCTGGCGCCTCGGGCTCAAGGCCAATGCGCTCTATCGCGACGGCTCGAAGCTCTCGCAGCCGCTGTCGGCCCAGCTCATCGCCGGCGATGACGACATCGACGCGATGGACGCCATCGAGGAAGTGGTGGCCGCAACGATGCCGGCGCGCGCCGCGGCGATCGCCGAGCGCATTGTCGAACGCGTCGTGCATCAGGTGATCCGCGAGCGCGAGAAGCTGCCGGATCGCCGCAAGGGCTATACGCAGAAGGCGGCGGTCGGCGGCCACAAGGTATATCTGCGCACCGGCGAATACGCCGACGGACGTTTGGGCGAAATCTTCATCGACATGCATAAGGAAGGCGCCGCCTTCCGCTCGTTGATGAACAATTTCGCCATCGCGATTTCGCTCGGCCTGCAATATGGCGTGCCGCTCGAAGAATATGTCGACGCCTTCACCTTCACCCGCTTCGAACCCGCGGGTCCGGTGCAGGGCAATGACGCGATCAAGAACGCGACGTCGATCCTCGACTATGTGTTCCGCGAGCTTGCCGTCTCCTATCTCGGCCGCAATGATCTCGCGCATGTCTCGCCCGACGACATCGGCCATGACGTGCTCGGCAAGGGTCAGCATGAGGGCAAGGCGCCGGAGACGAACTCCGTCGTCTCGCGCGGATTGCTGCGCTCCAAGACCGATCGGCTGATGGTGGTGCAGGGCGGCGGGGCGACGGCTTTGAAAGCGGAGCCGACGCCCGAAGCCGTGCGCGAGGCAGAGGCGCTGTCGTCGCTCGGCTGGACGGAGCCGACGAAGACCGTCACCGGCGTCGCCGAGAAACGCGCCGAAGCGCGGATGAAAGGCTACGTCGGCGAAGCCTGCCCTGAGTGCGCGAATTTCACGCTGGTGCGCAACGGCACGTGCTTGAAATGCGAGACGTGCGGGTCAACGACGGGGTGTTCGTGAGTAGGCTAATCGCAGGGAGCGGTATCCAATGAATCCGCTGCTAGAAGAACAGCTAGAAACCTTGGCGGACAAAACCCGCATTCGTTGGGGCATGCATAACCAGTGTTGCCCCGACGTAGTCACGATGATTTACAAGCTCAAGAGGGAAGGCAGCATAATAGGCTATGCAGTTGTCCCAGACCGAGAACTCCCGGATGAAGAAGCGGAATTTGATCCGCATACGAAGCTACTGAAACTGCGCAAAGGCACGTTCTACGCGGCGAACAACCTTTACAACTGCCCAAGAAAGCCACGAGCCAGGTTTACGATTGCGCATGAAGTCGGACACATACTGCGATGTCATAAGCGCATTCGGCATCGGGGATGTCCCGCTTGATGTTGAAAAGCGGAAATCGGCGTTGCTGGCCTGAATGCTATGCGGCTTTCGCGGTTTGAGCAAGATGCTCGTTCGATGGGACGGCGTTCGCCATGCGCTTTGCGAGCGCC
>VGEB01000140.1 GCA_016869435.1 Alphaproteobacteria bacterium
ACCGCAGTCGGCGCATTTCCGTTTGGCACCGCCAACGAAGTCATTGTGTCCGCGCTCACGACCTCGAAGCGGCTCGACTATATCGGCACGGTCCGCGGCCGTCTCGGATGGCTCTTCACCCCGACCTTGCTTGCTTACGGCACTGGCGGTCTTGCCTACGGCGGCGTTTCCGTGTCGACCAGCATCGCGCAGTTCAACAATGACTGCGCTCAGTTCCCGGGGGCGTGCATTAGCGGAGCCGCTTTCTCGTCCGGGGCCTTTTCCGATACGCGCGTCGGCTGGACAGTGGGCGGCGGCTTGGAATGGATGTTCTGGCCGAACTGGTCCGCCAAGGTCGAATATCTCTATTACGATCTCGGCAATGTGAGCTATTCGGCTGGCGCCTTGACGACCCTGGGCAACACGATCTTTGCGGGTAGCGTTGTCGCCGGCGTGGTTTCGCAGACCCAGACTCGCTTCAACGGCAACATCGTTCGCGCCGGCGTGAACTATCACTTCAACTGGGGCGCCGCCCCGATCGTCGCGAAATACTGATCGTTCTCAACGATCCACACAGAAAGAGCCCGGCGAACAGCCGGGCTCTTTGCTTTTCTGCATCCCGCTTAACGCCAGTCGGCGCGGCCGCGTTGCCTGGTTCGGCGTAAAGCAGTATCAGAATTTTGATTGGCTCCCGCCTGACGCGCGAAGATGTATTGCGAAGACGTTTTCGACCTTATCGACCGGATCGCGCGCGCCGGAAGACGACCCGCTCCCAACAACGTTATGGATGAATTCCTGCAGGCGACGGGCTTCGCCCATGTCGCTTACGTCGCCTTCAATCTCCCGACGGGCCCCGACCGACGCCTGCTGTCCGCCGCCTTCGCCCCAACGTGGCGTAAGCATCATGCCCAGTCCGGGCGCGTCGACCTGGCGCCGCTTTTCTCCGCCGGATTGGGCGGCATTGCGCCTTTGCTCTGGGACGGTTTGGAGCGTGACCATCCGATCGTCCGCAAACTGCTTGGCGAGGCGCTGGAGCTCGATCTCGGCGCGAATGGCGTCTCCATTCCTTTGCGCGGCCGGGACGGCGAATATGCGCTGTTCAGCGTCTGCGTCGAAAACCCTGGGTTCCCAGGGATGTCGCGCAATGCTGTGACGCGGCGGCTCATGGTCGCGAGTGCGATTTTTCATTCGAAAATCCGGCGCGCCTGTTCTCTGCCGGAGGCGCCCGGCGATCGATTGACGGACCGCGAACGCGCCTGTCTGCGCCTCAGAGCGTTGAGAAAGACCGATGACGAGATCGGACTCGCCCTCGGCGCCAGTTCGCGCGCGGCGCGGTTCTGGTTGGAGACGGCGCGCGCCCGGCTGAACGCGGTCACCGTCGATGCCGCCGTGGAAAAAGCCGTGGCGACGGAATCGATTCGGCTTGGCGTAGAGGTCGCTTGTCTGCCGCCACAGTCGCTTTCAGTTGCGCCTTCGATCTTCGATCGGCTGGCGCGAGCGATGATCACGCTGCTTCCCGGCGAATCGCGCGCGCGCTTCCCTCGATTCACCGATGAAATGTACGAGCTGCGCCTGGGCGCGTCTCGGGCGCGCCTCGATCGCCCGCTGGGCGCAATCAATCGACTGGCGGTCGTCGACTATTTCGATTCGCTCGACCCGCTTTACGTTCTTGCGCTCGATGACGCAGGACGAATCATTGGAGCCATAAGGCTCTTGCCGACCACCGGCGCGACCATGTTGAACGATGCTTTCGCCGCGACCTTGCCGGAGCGCGGACGAATCGAGAGCCCACTGATCTGGGAAGCCAGCCGCCTGACGGTGGATGCGACCGGAAATTCTCAGGCCCAGGAAAGAACGATCGATCGCGCCGTCGGCGAATTGGGCTGCGCGCTCAACGAGATAGCGCAGGGCGCCGGGCTGACGCATCTGATCGGCGTTTTCGACGGCGGCGCTTACAACCTGCTGTCTTCCCGCGGCTGCGCCGGCGAAGCGTTAGCGCCGCCGCTGAGCCTGGCCGGCGGGCAGATATTCGTCGCTTTTTATGAAGTCGGTCCCGCCATGGACGCGCAATTTATCCGTCTCGCCGGAGAGAATGCGCGCCGCCCGATCAATCTTGCCGATGTCGACAGCACACGCTCTGCAGCTGGCAAGCGCTGAGCAAACGACCGCGAATCGAAAGGCCCCTCTGGGGCTGCTCTCAGACTCGCCGCCGTCCCACGCCGCCAACAAGCTCGCCGATAGGCGGCGAGCGACGCTCAACTCTTGTGCGTGCGGTCAGGCGTTGACGAATGCGGTGATCGCCAGCGTGATCGCGGCGGCGGCGGCAAAGATCGAGAGAATCGCTGAGATCGCGTTCATGCGCTTTAGTCCTATGGCTCGCTGCCCGTTGTCGAAAAAGAACCGCATCTGGGCAGACGCGACAAATTAGCGCACCGACTCTAAAATTCGCCAAGTGGGAAAATCTATTGCAACGCGTCGCCAACTCGGCCCGGGAATTCTTCCCGCAATCAGGCTGCGCCAGTAATTCTTTCCTAATCAATGATTAACCGGCCAGGCTTCAGCAGCTGTGCGGCGCAATGACGATTAATCAGTTAAAGACATAAGCTTCGCTTTAAGATCCCCGATTTCCAGCTCAGCCTGCACCAGCGCGCTAACGTCATATTGCACGCCGAGGAAATACAGAAGCCGCCCGTCTGCGTCGAACAGGGGCGTAATGTTGAGCTTGTTGTGAAACAGCGTGCCGTCCTTGCGGTAGTTGCGCAAGGTCACTTCGACCTGTTCGCGATTGCGGATGGCGTCGCGCAGGCGCTGTCTGCCCTCCTGGTCCCGATCATCGGCCTGAAGGAAGCGGCAGTTTCGCCCGATGATCTCGTCCACTTCGTAGCCGGTAATCCGCGTGAACGGCCTGTTCGCGTAAATGATCGGCGAGTCTTCAAGGTCAGGGTCCGCGAGCGTGACGCCGTTGACGCAGGCGTCAAAGATAGTCGTCAATATTTTCGGAATGATTTCCGCTTCTTTTCGCAGTGCAAAAAACTGCCCCTTGTTCTGGCTTCTGGCGCGCGCCCATACGCGATAGGCGCTCGGCGCCATGCCGGCGAAACGCCGGAAAGCGCGGCGAAAGCTCGCTTCATCGGCGAAGCCGGCGGTGGCGGCGAGCTCCTTGACCGGCTTGGCGCTGGTCTCGAGCAGCATCCGCGCGGTGTCGACCCGTATGCGATCGATGAACGTCTTCGGCGACTCTCCCGACACCTGCTTGAGCTTGCGATGCAACGTCCGTTCGGACGTCGAAAGCGCTCGCGCCAACTCCTGAGCGCTGAACGATGAATCCGACTGCCGAACGATTCGTTCGGCTTCGGCGAAAAAGGCGTCCACGCCTTCATTCAAGGTGGTGGCGCTATAGGCGGCCGGGCCGCGCGGCGCGCCTTTCACGAGCGCCGCCTCGCCGACGGTGAAATCCGCCGCGACCCGCGCCGCGTCGACCCCGCACAGCGTGCGAATGAGGTGCAGAGCGACGTCGATCCAGGAGAGGGGGCCGGCGGCAGTGACGACTCGACGGTCTTCGATCAGCCGCGCGCCCCAGGCGGCGTCGATTCGCGCGTAGCGCTGTTTCAACTCCTCTTGATGCCACCAGCTCGTCGTACAGCGGCGGCCGTCGAGGAGGCCCGCCTCGCCGAGAAGAAAGACGCCCGAACCGCAGCCTGCGATCAGCGCCCCCCGCGCATGGTGGCGGCGCAGCCAGGCGGCGGCCGCCCCGAAGCGGGACATGTCCGGCGGCTTTCCCTTCTCGTCCGGAGAGAAGCTCGGCACGATGATTGCGTCGCAGGTCGCGATCGCCTCGAAAGAGGCGGCGACAGGCAAACTCGCTCCCATGAGGTCGCGGATCGGTTCGCCATTCGCGCTGGCGGCGACGACGTAGAAAGGATCTTCAGCGCTCGGGCCGGGCGCGCCGGCCCGGCCGATAGCGCGGCGTGCGAGCGCCAGTAGGTCGATCAGTCCCAGGAAAGCCGAGCCCAGGCAATGGTCTAGGCCGGCAATGACAATCTTACGCATCTGACTCTGCTTTTGGCGAATTATGCAGCCTGTTTGGCTATTGCGCCATCCTGACCTAGATTAGTTCTAATCCCATTCTCCGTTCGGGGGGCGTCTTCGTCTCCGCCGTGGAATGCATAATCTTGGCGAAGATAGCCGGGCGCGTCTCGGCTCTCGCCTTGGAGGTGAAAATGAAGGCGAATTGGAAGAAATATTTGCCTTGGGTCGTCTTCGTCGCCATCGGGGCCTTGCTCTTCGGGCTGTTTCAACACCAGCAGACCCGCACGCCGGCTCGCGAAATCACCTTCAGCGAACTGCTGGTGCAGATCGATGAAGGCCGCGTTCATGACGTGACGATGTCCGGCAATGAGATCTCGGGCCACTTCAACGATAACCGCTCCTTCACGACCTACGCTCCGAACGATCCGAGCCTCGTGCAGAAGCTTGAGTCGAAGAAGGTGCAGATCAGCGCCAAACCGGCGAGCGATAGCCCCGGCTGGCTTTCGACGCTGCTGGTTAATGGCCTTCCGCTGCTGCTGTTCGTCGCCGTGTGGATCTACATGGCGCGCCAGATGCAGGGAGGCGCCGGCGGCCGCGCGATGGGCTTTGGCAAGTCGAAGGCGAAGCTTCTGACCGAGACGCAGGGCCGCGTCACCTTCGAAGACGTCGCCGGCGTCGACGAAGCCAAGGAGGATCTGCAGGAGATCGTCGAATTTCTGCGCGATCCGCAGAAGTTCCAGCGCCTCGGCGGCCGCATTCCGCGCGGCGTGCTGC
>VGEB01000141.1 GCA_016869435.1 Alphaproteobacteria bacterium
AACGCTGCTTCGGCTCGATCGCTCCAGAAGTCGCCAGTGGATTGAAACTGCGTCATGATCACGGGACCAATTACATGTCTGAGACCTTCCAGGGCGAAATCAAATGCCTGGGGATCGAAGCCTCGCCTGCTGATTCCGATCGAAGCCGCCCACCATAACGAGATGATCGCGCCCACCGTAACGGAATGATGCCGCCCGTCATTACGAGATGATGCCGCCCACCGTAACGAGATAATCCCGCCCGGGGTATTTTGTGCAGCGATGGCGGTCCCCGCTGGCCTGTTTAGGTCGCGCCTTTGGCAACCCAGAGGAGCGACCAATGCCAGCGGAGAGAGTTGCGATGCGCCAGGCGCGCGAGATTATTCGTCTGAAGTTTTCAGCCAATGTTCCGACGCGCGAGATCGGGCGGCGTTTGGGCCTCGCCCCCTCGACCGTGAGGGAGACGCTGAAACGTTTCGAGAGCGCCAGTCTCGGCTGGCCGCTGCCGGAGGGCATGAGCGACGGCGAGCTGGAGACGGCGCTCTACGCCAATCGGCGCAGCAAGCGGGGCCATCGTCGCTACGCGGAGCCGGACTGGCCCGCGATCCACCGCGAGTTGAAGCGCAAGCACGTCACCCTGCTGATCGTCTGGGACGAATATATCGCCGTCAATCCAGGCGGCTACAGCTACTCCCGGTTTTGCGAACTCTATCGCGCCTTCGAATCGAAGCTGTCGCCGACGATGCGGCAGACGCATGTCGCCGGCGAGCGCCTGTTCGTCGATTACGCGGGCGACGGCGCGCCGGTCGTCATCGACCGGCTCACCGGCGAAGTTCGCATGGCGCAGATTTTCGTCGCCGTGCTCGGGGCGTCGAGCTTCACTTTTGCGCGGGCGACCTGGACGCAGGCGCTCCCCGATTGGATCGACGCCCATGTCCATGCGCTCGAGGCGATCGGCGGCGTTCCGCAGCTCTTGGTTCCCGACAACACCAAGACCGCGGTCATCAAAGCCTGTCTCTATGATCCCCTGGTCAACCGCACCTACGCCGAGATGGCGGCGCACTATGAAACCGCCATTCTGCCGGCAAGGCCAAGAAAACCAAGAGACAAGGCAAAAGTCGAGCAGGCGGTGCTCATCGTCGAGCGATGGCTGCTGGGGCGGCTGCGCCATCGGACCTTTTACAGCCTGGCCGAGGTCAACGCGGCGATCGGCGAACTGTTGACGCATCTCAACGAGGAGCGGCCGCTGCGCCGGCTTGGCGCGACGCGCCGGCAATTGCTGGAGGAGATCGATCGCCCGGCGCTCAAGGCCTTGCCGATCGAGCCCTACGAGTTCAGCGAGTGGCGCACGTGCCGCGTTGGCGTCGATTATCATGTCGACGCCGGCTTCCACTATTACAGCGTGCCCTATCGCTTCCTGCGCGCCGAGGTCGACGTGCGGCTGACCGTCAGAACGGTCGAAGTCTTCTTCAAGGGCGAGCGGATCGCCGCGCATATGCGCATGAGCGGCAACCGCAAACACACGACCCTTCCCGAACACATGCCCTCCAGCCATCGCCGCTACAAAGGCTGGACGATCGAGCGCATCCGCGCCGACGCGCGCCTGATCGGCCCGGCGACGGCGGCTCTATGCGAACAAATCCTGGAGGCGAGGCCGCATCCGGAACAGGGTTTTCGAGCCTGTCTCGGCATCGTGCGGCTCGCCGGCTCTTTTGGCGCCGAGCGCCTGGAAGCCGCCGCCGAACGCGCCATCGAGATCGGCGCGAAGACCTACGGCTCGGTCAAATCCATTCTCGACAACAACCTCGATCGGCGTCCCGCGCCAAAGCGCGGCACGGACGGAACGCCGATCCAACACGCCAACATCCGTGGGCCGCGCTACTACCATTAGGAGAAGATCTTGCTCAAGCATCCAACCCTCGACCAGCTCCACGCCTTGGGGCTACACGGCATGGCCAAGGCCTTCGTCGAAATCGCCGCCGCCGATGAAGCGAATGGCCTTGGCCATCATGAATGGCTGGGGCTCCTGCTCGACCGCGAGGCGTCGTGGCGTCAGGACAAGCGGTTTACGACGCGATTGCGCTACGCAAAATTGCGCCAACAGGCCTGCGTCGAAGACGTCGATTACCGCAGCCCGCGCGGTCTCGACCGCGCGCTGTTCCAAAAGCTCGTCGAGGGCGAATGGATCGAGGCGCACGACAATCTGGCCCTCATCGGTCCGACCGGCGTCGGGAAAAGTTGGCTGGCCTCGGCGCTCGGCCACAAGGCCTGCCGCGACAATCGCTCGGTGCTCTATCATCGCTGGCCCAAGCTCTGCGAAGACCTCGCCCTGGCGCGCGGGGACGGGCGCCATCCGCGCATCTTGCGCGCGCTGGGGCGCGCCGATCTCTTGATCCTCGACGACTGGGGGCTTGAACCCCTCGACGCCGCGGCGCGGCACGACCTCCTCGAAATCCTCGAAGAGCGATACGGCCGTCGCTCGACTGTCGTCACCTCCCAGCTTCCCGTGGAGCGCTGGCACGAAATCATAGCCGACCCGACCTACGCCGACGCCATCCTGGACCGCCTTGTTCACAACGCCCACCGCATCGAGCTTGCCGGCGAAAGTCTGCGCCGCGCCCGCGGCAAACGGAGCAAGACGGCTTGACCAAACATCACCGCCGGTGAGACAAAATCCATCGGCCAGCGAGGCTCGCCAGCCGGGCGGCATCATTCCGTTACGGTGGGCGACATCATTCAGGAATCCCGGGCGGCATTATCCCGTTATACCCGGGCGGCTTCGTCGGAATCCGCACACTGAAGCCACCCCAGTTCAGATTCCCTGCAAGCGGTCGTCGGTATCCACTCGCAGGGAAAATGATGCGCGCAGGGCTCGGTCGAACAATTGGAGTTGTGAGCTTATTGTCCTTGGCGGGGCTCGCGAACGCGCAAGTCATTCCGCCGAGCGAGCGGCCTGGGCGAGAAAGCCAGCGATTCGCGGCTCCGCCCGAACCGCTGGCGCAGCCTCGTGGGCCGGTTGTCGCATTGCCCGGAACGGTCGCGCCGCCTGGCGCGGCGGAAATGCGAATTTTCCTTCGCGATGTCAGGGTAGAAGGGTCGACCGTTTATCCGGCTCGGGAACTGGAAGCGCTTGCCGGCGATCTTGTCGGACGCTCCGTGTCCCTTCAAGAAATCTATGCGCTCGCTCAAAGAATTACGGCGAAATATGGCGCAGATGGCTACGTTCTGTCGCGCGCAATCGTTCCGCCGCAGAAGCTCAATCCCAAGGGCGCCATTATCCGGCTGAAAGTAATCGAAGGCTGGATCGACAAAGTAGAATGGCCGGAAAAGCTCAACTCCTATCGAGATTTTTTCAGTGAGTATTCCGCCAAGATCATCGCTCAGCGACCCGCCAATATCAGGACGATCGAACGGTATCTTCTCCTCGCTGGCGATCTGCCGGGATTCAAATTTAGCAGTGCGCTGAGAGCGTCTGCGAACAATCGAAATGCTTCCACGCTCGTGGTCGAAGCAACGGAGAAGCGCTTCGATGCGCTCATTCATGGGGATAACCGCGGCACCGCTGCGCGTGGGCCCGGCGAAATTCTTACCTCCGGGGCGATCAACAATGCGCTCGGATTGCACGAGCAATTGTCGCTTACCTACGCCGTCGCGGTTCCATTACGCGAACTCCAGTATCTATCCGCCAATTATCGACAGGTCCTGACCAGCGAAGGACTCACCGCGTTCATCAACGCAAGCAATGGCTGGGGATGGCCGGGGACGGTCGCTCTTGAGCGGCTCAAGTATAAGATGCGGAGCATGATTATCGATGCGGGCGCGTCCTATCCGGTAATTCGCTCCCGCGAACAAAATCTCATCGTCTCTGGCCTCGGCTTCGTGAGCGACAGCCGCAGCAATGTCTTCGATGCGCCGTTTAATACTGATCGTCTGCGCGGCATCAGAGTAAGGGTTGACGGCGATTTAGCGGATGAATGGGGCGGGATCAATCAGGCCTATGCCATCTTCAGTCAAGGAATTGGCGGACTCGGCAGCACCGCCAATGGCAATCCACTGGCGACGCGCGCGGCCGGGCGGGTAGACTTCAGCAAGCTCGAAGGATCGATCAACCGGACGCAACCTCTGGTCGATCGCTTCTCGGCCTTCGTCGCTTGGTACGGGCAATTTGGGTTCACACCACTGCTGTCGCCTGAACAATGCGGCTATGGCGGACGGTTTTTTGGACGCGCGTTCGACCCATCGCAATTGCTTGGCGATTCATGTTGGATGGCGCTCGGAGAAATTCGCTACGACCTGCCGAGTTTATTGCCCGAAATCTCGCGGGCGCAGCTCTACGCCTTCGCCGATCACGGGCGCACTTACGTGCGCGCGCCGGCGCTAGGAACGGATGGCGACGCCGGAGGAACCTCCGCAGGCGCTGGGC
>VGEB01000142.1 GCA_016869435.1 Alphaproteobacteria bacterium
GGGTTTAGAATAGAGTTAGGGGAGATTGAGAGCGCGCTATCGCAGATTGAGGGCGTTGGCCAGGTTAGCGTTCAGGCGCGGGAAGTCGCGGGCGAGAAGCGATTAGTTGCGTATTTGGTTGGGAGCAACGCGGCGTCTTCAGCGCTGTCTGCAGGATTAGGGCTCTCTGCCGCTTCTCTCTCTCCATCAACTCTCTCTCCATCATCTCTCTCTTCTGCGATCAGTGAGCAGAGCTTGGATGATGATGCGTTTGATGCTCTCATATCGTTAGAAGCCTCATCTACGCCTTCGTTATCCTCTTCGTCTTTCTCTTCATCTTCATCTTCATCCTCGTTCTCATCCTCATCTTCTCATTCTTTATCCTCGTCTTCTTCGCTTCCTGCGGCATCGGAGTTACGGGCTGCGTTATTGCGAACGTTGCCGGATTATATGGTTCCAAGCAGCTTTGTTGTCTTGGAGAGATTGCCCTTAACGGCGAATGGGAAGCTGGATGTCAGGGCGCTTCCTGATCCTGAGATTGTTGGGGAAGAGGATTATCGGGCTCCTGAGACGCCGACGCAGCAATTGCTTGCGGATTTATATGCGGAGCTGACGGGCGCGACGCGCGTTGGATTGGATGACAGCTTCTTTGCGTTAGGCGGCGATAGTATTACGGCGATCAGACTTGTGAGCCGTGTGCGCCAGGCGGGCTATTCACTTAGCGTTAAAGATATTTTTGCGCGTCCGATTGTTGGGATGTTAGCTGAGGGCTTGCCGCGTCTTGAGGGCGAGACGGTTGCGATAGCGGCTCCAGCAGTTGGATGTGTTGCAGCGACGCCGATTGAGCGACAGTTTTTGAGCCTGGGCAGATCGCTTGATCGTTTTCATCAGGCTGTTGCGGTTGAGGCTCCCTTAGGAATAACGCGAGAGCGTGTTGAAGAGGCGCTGTATCGTTTGATGGCGCATCATGACGCGCTGCGATTGCGTGTTGTGTGGGATGATGCTGGAGAGCGCTCTCGCGATGATCTTGATGGCGAGACGTTTGATGCGCAGGAGTCTCGCGCCTCTCTCGGCTCTGGGGAGATAGTCGGTTCCGATACAAAGCTATTGGCGGGCGGCGTTACGTCTTCGCGATCTTCTCTCTGGCTTGATCCTCTTGGGGAGAGGGTGTCGTTAGAGAGGTTGGATGTCTCTGGTCTGTCGCGGGAAGCTGGCGAGGAAAAGATCTCTTTATTGTTGAGAGATTTGCCTGGTCGGCTTGATCCACAAAATGGGCGGATGGTTGTTGGGGCGTGGGTTGAGCGCGCAGCCGGGGAGCGCGCTCTGCTGCTTCTTGTGATCCATCATTTATCGGTTGACGGCGTATCGTGGCGTATCCTTCTTGAAGATCTCGAACACGCAACGTCGGGTCGCATTCTCCCTGCGCGCACGCATTCTATAAGGGACTGGTCGGATTATCTTGTTAAGGAGGCGTCTTCTCCAAAGCGACGAGACGAGCTTGCGACATGGAAAGCTGTTGTGTCTGGGGCTGGATTGCTGCCGTGTGACGCGCAACTCTCAAAAGAGAAGAATGTTATTGGCGCTATGCGCCATTATGAGAGTTCGCTTGCATCTGTTGAGATGGAGCGGTTGTTTGCGTCGACGTCTGTTTATCGGACTGGCATAGACGATCTTTTACTAACGGCGCTTGGACTGGCGCTTTATGGCTGGCGTCGGGATTATTATGGGTTAAGAGGAGCGACATCTTCGGCCCCGCTTCTTGTTGATTTAGAGGGTCATGGTCGTGAGGTTGGGGAGAGCGGGTTAGATCTATCGCGCACGGTTGGCTGGTTTACGAGCGTTTATCCTGTGCGGCTGGATTTTGAGACAATTGATTTAGACGCAGCCTTTGAGGGCGACGCAGCTGCGGGCTATGCGCTGCGGCAGATGAAGGAAGAACTTCGTCGCACGTCTGATCGGGGTCTTGGTTATGGCTTGCTGCGCTGGCTGAATGACGAGACGCGTGGTGAGGTGTCGCGCTTACCGCAAGCAGAGATCGCGTTTAACTATCTTGGTCGGTTTGAGAGCGCGCGTCAGGGAGATAATGGAAACGATAAGAGTGATGCGGTTTGGCGTCTTTTACGCAGTGGTCTTGTTGGCGGAGAAGATGATCCAGGGCGCCAGCGCTTTTATCTGATTGACGTGAATGCGGTATTGGATGGAAGTGGAAGCTTAAGGATTAACTGGAGCTATCATCCAGACGCGCATGCTGAGGCGTCGATCCAGGATCTTGCGCGCCGCTATCATGATGCGCTTGTTGCACTCACAAAACATTGTCAGGAAGCGCCGCTTGATCAGCGACTGACGCCATCTGACTTCCCATTAGCGAAGCAGGCGGGGCTTGATCAATCGCTTTTAGATCATCTGATTGGTGATCCGACGTTTGAAGAAGTTGTTCCACTTGCGCCGCTTCAATGGGGCCTTGCTTATGAGAGCTGGGCGCAGGGGGTGGATCGTCGCCAAGATCCCTATCATGTCCAGCTTGCGTTTGAGCTGAAGGGGCGTCTTGAGGTTGGGCGGTTAAAGAGAGCGTTTGAGGGTCTTGTTGATCGTCATCGGATTTTACGATTGCGGGCGCCTTTTGAGGCGCTTGACCGTGGTCTTGGCGTTATTGGGAAGAGGGAAGTTGATTGGCGCGTTGAGCGGGCGGATGGGCGCAGTATTGAAGAGCGGCTGCGTGAGGATCATGACGCGGCGTTTGATCTTGCGCGAGGTCCGCTTATTCGCGTTTGCGTGATTGAGAAAGATCGCGATCGCCACATTATTTTGCTGTCGAACCATCATGCGCTGTTAGACGGATGGTCGACGCCCTTACTCTTTGCGGATCTATGGTCTCTGTATCGAGGCGAGGTTTTGCCCGCTGCTTATGACTGGCGCGATCATCTTCACTGGTTATCAAAGCAGGATCGAGCGGAGGCGTTAGCCTATTGGCGGGATCATTTTGCGGGCGATGCGGGCTCTGGGTCGCTTACGTTTACCAAGCCAGCTTCTAATGAGACGTCTTCGCCTGAAGCGGGCGTTGGGGAACATAGTGTTAGTCTGTCGGCTGAGATCTCGACCAGGATAGAGCGTTATGCGCGTCAACAGGGTCTGACGGCGTCTGCTGTGTATCAGGGCGCCTTTATACTTTTACTTGCGCGGTTAAGTGGGCGCTCTGAGATGACGATTGGCGTGACGCGCAGCGGCCGCTCGAGCGATCGTCCTGGGATTGAGCGTGCAGTTGGCCTTTATATCCAGACATTGCCGTTGCGCCGTGAGATGGGTCTTGGGGAGGATCTGTCTGAGTGGCTGCGGGATTTACAGGAAGAACAGGCGCGTCAGGAAGAGTATGGGCATCTCTCCTTAACGGAGATCCAGCGCTGCGCGGGAAAGATGGGCTCGGAGAGTCTGTTTGAGGCGTTGTTTGTTTATGAGAACTATCCAGTAGCGACAGAAGCCGGACGGATCGCTTCAGATATTGAGATTGTCGATTTTAAGGGTCGCGATGCGACGCATTATGCGTTGTCGCTTGCGGTTATTCCTGGATCCTCGACAAAGCTTCGTTTTATGTATGATCGATCGCAGCTTGATCGTGAGACGGTTGAAACGGTTGCGCAGCGTTTGAGCTTTATTGTTGAGACGATCTCTCAGTCGCGGGCAGATACGCGTATTGGCGAGATTACGCTTGTTGATCACGAAGAACGCACGCAAGTCGTCTCTACATTTAACGATACGCAGAGAGAGATCCCCACAACAACACTTCCTGAGTTATTTTCGGCTCAGGTTGCGAAGACGCCTGACGCGATTGCGCTGATCTTTGGGGATGAAGAAGTTAGTTATCGTGAGTTAGACGCGAGAGCCAATCAGCTTGCCCGCTATCTGATTGCAGAAAATATAGGTCCTGAGGACATTGTTGCGATTGCGCTCGATCGGTCGATCGAGATGGTCGTATCCCTGCTAGCCGTTCTCAAGAGTGGCGCAGCTTACTTACCGCTTGATCCGGAATATCCAGTTGAGCGGCTTGCTTTCATGCTTAGGGATAGCAACGCCAGGCGGTTGATCACGACAAGCGAGATTTATGCGCGTATAATAGGGGATAAAGGCGCGTTAGACGCGTCGTCGCGTGATGTCAGCAAGACGCCTTCTGATGTATTGATCTCATCGTCCATTGATGCGCAGATTGATCCTCTTGATCGCGTTAATAGATTAGCTTCAGACGCAACGTCGCCTGCTTCTGAGAAGAAGCCGCCTTCTGATGGGCTGAATACCGCATCAGGGGCATCATTAAGCTCACCCGCGCTTCTCCTTGATGACGATGTCTTACGGGCAGAACTTGCAACGCTCTCCAATGCGCCAATCTCAGATCGCGAGCGCATAAGACCGCTTACACCAGATAA
>VGEB01000143.1 GCA_016869435.1 Alphaproteobacteria bacterium
CGGACTTCTATTCGCTGGCGCGCCTCGACGCGCAGAAGGCCTTCTACGTCATCGGCTCGGACGTGCTGGGGCCGATGGGCCACGAACTGGTGCCGCTCGCCTCGCGGGCGGATGCCGAGGATTTCCTCAAGGACCACAAGGGCAGGCGCATCCTCGGCTTCGCCGAGGTCACGCGCGAGCTGCCATTCAAACTCGACGACGGGAAATTCTAGGTTCGTCACTCCCGCGGAAGCGGGAGTCCAGGCTGGCTACCCCAGCCACTTGCGCGCATTGCGGAACATGCGCAGCCAGGGGCCGTCCTCGCCCCAGGCTTCCGGATGCCAGGACATCTGCACGGTGCGGAAGATGCGCTCGGGGTGCGGCATCATGATGGTGAAGCGACCGTCGGCGGTGGTGAGGCCGGCGATGCCGTCGGGCGAGCCGTTCGGGTTGAAGGGATAAGTCGCGGCGACGCGGCCGTGGTTGTCGACGTAGCGCAGCGCGACGAGGGCCTGGTCCTGTCGGCCGTGCGCGCTGAAGTCGGCGCGGCCCTCGCCATGGGAGACGACGATGGGCAGGCGGCTGCCGGCCATGCCGTCGAGGAAGAGCGAGGGGCTCTGCGGCACGTCCACCATGACGAAGCGCGCCTCGAACTGCTCGCTGCGGTTGCGCGCGAAGCGCGGCCAGTGATCGGCGCCGGGGATGATCTCGGCGAGATTGCTCATCATCTGGCAGCCGTTGCACACGCCCAGGGCGAAAGTGCCGCTGCGATTGAAGAAGGCCTCGAACTCGGCGCGCAGGGCGTCGTTGAAGAGGATGGATTTCGCCCAGCCCTGTCCCGCGCCGAGCACGTCGCCGTAGGAGAATCCGCCGCAGGCGACCAGCCCGGAAAAGTCAGTCAGCGCGACACGGCGCGACTGCAGGTCGCTCATGTGCACATCGACCGCGGCGAAGCCGGCGCGGTCGAAGGCGGCGGCCATCTCCACCTGGCCGTTGACGCCCTGCTCGCGCAAAATCGCAATCTTCGGCCGCGCGCCTTTCGCGATCATCGGCTGAGAAATCCCCCCCCCGCCCCCCTTTTTCAAAGGGGGGGGCTCGGCCGGATCGAAAGTCAGTGTCGCCGACAGGCCGGGGTCGGCGGCGTCGAGCAGCGCGTCGAATTCCTCCTGCGCACATTGCGCGTCGTCGCGCAGCCGGGCGATCCGGTAGCTGGTCTCCATCCAGGCGCGCTGCAGGTCGGCGCGCTTCTCCTTGAGCAGCGGCTTGGCGTTGCGCCAGACGCGGACCTCGTCGGCCGTGTTGAGTTCGCCGACGGTGTGCGCGCAGGCGGCGAGGCCGTGCGTGCGCAGCACCTGCATGACCTTGGCACGGTCGTCGCGGCGGATCTGCACGAGCGCGCCCAGCTCCTCGGCGAAGAGGGCACCCATGACACGGTCGCGGAAGCGGCCGCTCGCCAGCTCGGGCTTGCGCTCCAGCCCGTCGGCGTCGTTCATGAGCGGGTCGTAGCACAGCGTGTCGAGGTTGAGCGAGACGCCGCAGTGGCCGGCGAAGGCCATCTCGCAGGCGGCGGCGAAAAGGCCGCCGTCGGAACGGTCGTGGTAGGCGAGCAGCAGGCCGGCCCGATTCAGTTCCTGGATGGCGGCGAAGAAGCCCTTGAGCAGCGCGGCGTCGGCATCCGGCGCATGCTCGCCCATCGAATTGTAGGCCTGGGCGAAGGCCGAGCCGCCGAGGCGGTGCCTGCCCTGGCCGAGGTCGACCAGCACGAGGTCGGTGTCGCCGGCGTCGGTGCGCAGTTGCGGCGTCAGCGTCCTGCGCACGTCGGCGCAGGCGGCGAAGGCGGAGATGATCAGCGACAGCGGCGCGGTGACCTGCTTCTTGCCACCACCCTCCTCCCACGCCGTCTTCATGGACAGCGAATCCTTGCCGACGGGAATGCTGATGCCGAGCTGCGGGCAGAACTCGAGGCCAACCGCCTTGACGGTGTCGAACAGCGCGGCATCCTCGCCGGGGTGGCCCGCAGCGGCCATCCAGTTGGCCGAAAGCTTGATTTTGCCGATGTCGCCGATCTGCGCCGCGGCGAGATTGGTCACCGCCTCGCCCACCGCCATGCGGCCGGAAGCCGGGGCGTCGATCAGCGCCAGCGGCGTCTTCTCGCCCATGGCGAAAGCCTCGCCGAGCGTGCCCCGATAGTCCAACGTGGTGACGGCGCAGTCGGCCACCGGCACCTGCCACGGCCCGACCATCTGGTCTCGCGCCGTCATGCCGCCCACCGTGCGATCGCCGATGGTGATGAGGAAGTTCTTGGAAGCGACGCCGGGCATGCGCAGCACGCGCCAGGCGGCGTCCCTGAGGTCGATTTCCGCGACGTCTAAGGGCGGCAGGTGGCGCGCCCTGCGCGGGACGTCGCGCGTCATCTTCGGCGGCTTGCCGAGCAGGACTTCCATGTCCATGTCGACGGCGTTGTTGCCGAAGTGGGCGTCGCTCACCACCAGCCGGCCGTCCGCAGTGGCTTCGCCGAGCACGGCGAAGGGACAGCGCTCGCGTTCACAGATCGTGCGGAATTCCTCGAGGCGCTCCGGCGCGATGGCCAGCACGTAGCGCTCCTGCGCCTCGTTGCACCAGATCTCGCGCGGCGACATGCCGGGCTCCTCGATCTGCACGCGGCGCAGCGCGAAATGCGCGCCGCAGCCGGCGCCGTGCGCCAGTTCGGGCAGGGCATTCGAGAGGCCGCCGGCGCCGACGTCGTGGATGGAGAGGATGGGGTTCCTGTCCTGCAGCTGCCAGCAGCGGTCGATGACTTCCTGGGCGCGGCGCTGGATCTCCGGGTTGCCGCGCTGCACCGAGGCGAAATCGAGGTCGGCGGTGTTGGTGCCGGTGGTCATGGAGGACGCCGCGCCGCCGCCCAGCCCGATCAGCATGCCGGGGCCGCCGAGCTGGATCAGCAGCGCGCCCGCGGCGAACTCGATCTTGTGCGCATCGCGCGCGGCGATGTTGCCGACGCCGCCGGCGATCATGATCGGCTTGTGGTAGCCGCGCACCTCGCCCGCCACTTCCTGCTCGAAGGTCCTGAAATAACCGGCGAGATTGGGCCGGCCGAATTCGTTGTTGAAGGCCGCCGCGCCGATCGGCCCCTCGATCATGATGTCGAGCGCCGAAGCGATGCGCTCGGGCTTTCCGTAGCGGCCCTCCCACGGCTGCGCATAGCCGGGGATGTTCAGGTTGGAGACGGTGAAGCCGCACAGGCCGGCCTTCGGCTTGGAGCCGCGCCCCGTCGCGCCCTCGTCGCGGATCTCGCCGCCGGAGCCGGTGGCCGCGCCGGGGAAGGGCGAGATGGCGGTCGGATGGTTGTGCGTCTCGACCTTGGCGAGGTAGTGCGTCAGTTCTTCCGAGTAGGCGTAGGCGCCGCCGGGGGCGGGATGGAAGCGCGCCGCGACCGCACCCTCGAGCACGGCGGCGTTGTCGGAGTACGCCACCACCGTCCCCTGCGGACTGACTTTGTGCGATTCGCGGATCATGCCGAAGAGGGAATGCGTCTGCTTCACGCCGTCGATCACCCAGTCGGCGTTGAAGATCTTGTGCCGGCAGTGCTCGGAGTTCGCCTGGGCGAACATCATCAGCTCGACGTCGGTCGGGTTGCGTCCGGCCTTCGTGAACGCGTCGACAAGATAGTCGATCTCGTCCTCGGAGAGCGCCAGGCCCATCTCACCGTTGGCGGCGACCAGCGCGGCACGGCCCTTGCCGACAACATCGACGGTCTCCAGCGGCTGTGGTGCATAGTGACGGAATAGTGCCTCTGCATCCTCCAGCGATTCGAGCACCGACTCGGTCATGCGGTCGTGCAGCAGGGGCCGTGCGGCGGCCAGGTCACCCTTGGCGTCGAGGTGGAAGGCGGTGCCGCGCTCGATGCGCGTCACCGCCGCGAAGCCGCACTGGCGGGCGATCTCGGTGGCCTTCGACGACCAGGGCGAGATGGTGCCGAGGCGCGGCGTCACCAGCTTCAGCGTGCCGGCCGGTTCATTCCCCTTCGGGTGCGCGCCGAGCAGATCCTTCAGCCGAATCAGGTCATCCGCCGCCAGGGGCGCATTCAGCTCGACGAAATACCAGTGCTCGGCGGTCAGCCCCTTCAGCTTGGGCAGGACGGCCCGGACGTTCCGGGTGAGGCAGGCAAGGCGGTTGGCGGAGAAGGCGGCGGCGCCGCGCAGCTTGAGGACTTCGGGCATGGCAGGAGGAGATTCCGTAAAGCGCAATTATACCTGCCCGCGCATCGAATCCCCCCACGACGCTCTCGGGTAAAATCGCCGTTCGAAAGCGAGAACCCCACCATGGCCATGCATTGCATCGACGTCAGCGAAGCCAACTTCATGCAGGAAGTCGTCGAGGCTTCCCGCCGCATTCCCGTCCTCGTCGACTT
>VGEB01000144.1 GCA_016869435.1 Alphaproteobacteria bacterium
GACTCCTTCGATACCCTCGCGCCGCTTCTGCGATTGCGACAATATGGCGCGTCAATGCGAGTGCAGGCTGATCTCGATCAAGGGCTCACGCGCGAATTCGGCGGCGAGCGCGGCCAGCTTCTGAGGGTTGCCGTCGTCGGGCGCGAAGTTAGGGAAACGCGCTCGGATGTAGCCGGAACGATCGACAAGAAAATGCGCCTCCTCGATCTCCTCCGACGGCGGCACGTTGGGGTAGCGATTGATCACCGAATACGCGATCTCGACCGCCTTGGGATGAACGGGCTCTCGGCTCTTTGCCTCCTGCGGACAGGCTGCGTCATAGACCGTGACCTGATTGACGCCCGCGGCTTTCGCGGCGTCATGCGCGATCTTCACGCTTTCGGCGCGCGCGTTGGCGTCGGCATTTGGAGAGCCGCAGCGCGCGAAGGAGATCAGAGTCGGAACGCCGCGCAATTTGTAGAGCGAGGTGATTTCCTCCTGTGGATCGATCAGCGCGAAATCCGGCGCGATCAGCCATTGAATCATGGCTTGGGGGCTCATGAAACGCGCGCGATTTGAATAGGACATCACCAGCAGGAAGTTGATCACGTCCCACCGGTCGTCGACGTCGAGCTGCTCTCTGAAGCCCGGCATGACGCCGCTTTGTCCGCCATGGGTCAGCCAATGGAAGATGTCGCCGATCGTATGCGTGCCGACGTGCGGCGCCGTCAGATCGGCGGGCTGAACGGGGAGGCCCTTCGCGTTCCTGAGATCCTTGGCGAGCGGACCATTGCCTTCGCCCTGATCGCCATGGCAGGCGACACAGTTTTCCTTGAAATGCGCGAGCCCGCGTGTGACCGACTCCGCGGTATAGTCCTGCGTCGGATCGTCGTAAGTGTCGGTGTAGGCCTCTGTCGCAAAGGATACGGCGAGCGAAATCAGGGCTGCGGCGGAGACCGCCGGCGTCGCATAGAGGCGATAGTCGCGCGTCCTCGGCGTCCACCAGATCAGCGCGGCGATGATGGCGAGAACGACGGCGGCAATGCCCCACCACCAGATCGGGCTGGCCATCGTCGGGTTCTGTCCCCACGTCGCGATATAGGACAGCCGAAACGGCAGCGGCCAGTAGAGACTGGTCTCATGCGCGGCTGGCGTGATGACCGCGATGTAGCCGGCGATCGAAAGCAAGGCCAGCGCGAAGACCGACTCGCCGGCGCCGACCTTTCCGTACCAGGCCATATTGAATTCGCCTGCAGGACGTCGGGTGATGTAACGCGCGAGCGCCAGCGCCGCGAGCAACACGCCGCACAGAAATATCAACTTGAGCGTCAACATCCTGCCGTAGGTCGTCGCCAGCATATTGGGAATGCTGCCGACGTTCTCCCAGGCGATTGCAAATCCGGTTATGGCGACGATCGCCATGGCGACTTTCGCGATCAAGGACCAGCGTTCGGCAAGCTGCGCCGCAACCTCCGGAGGCTTGCCGCGCGCGGTGAACATCCACCAGACGAGTCCGAGCAGTCCGCCGAGCCAAGTGAGGCCGGCGGCCGTGTGGAGAAGGAAACTCGCCTGGGTCCAGCGCGGCAAGCCGTCGTCCACGGCGTGGCCGGTCACTGAAACGACGGCTATGACCACAACGCCGACCCAAAGCGTCACCCGGTCGAGCGCTTCTGAAACGATGAAGAGCCGCGCGACTGCGAGCCCGACGAACAGGAACGCGATCAGCTGCGTCGCAATCCAGGCGTTTCCGACGGTGGTGTTGACCGCGAATTCCCATACCGTGTCGAATGCGACCGGACGGTCGGCCGGAAAGATCGAGCGCGCCGTGGCATAGAGCAGCACAAAACCCAACAGGGCGCGTATCAGCGCCAGCGTCGCCACAGCCGGCTTGAAGCGCGCGCCGTCCTCGCCGATGAGACGCGGAAGGAGCAGAAGTCCGACCGCAAGGGCCGAAGGCAGGCTTAGAAGGAAGCGGATCGCCGCTAGAGACAGATACATTGTTCGTTCGCTCGATGTCCTCTGGCGTCTATCTCCTCAACTCGCGCTAGGAAGCGAGAACGAGCGGCATATCCTGCAGCCCGGCACGAGCCACTCAACCCGTCGCGCTCATTTGGCGTCGACGGTGAACTCGTAGTTCCCCTCAACGATGTGTCCGTCGCTGGAGAGCACACGGTAGCGAACGATATATTTTCCGGGCGCGAGTTCCGGCGCGTTCGCCGTTAATTCCCGCGGCTTGCCGGGCACGCCGGTATTGCCTTCGCCCAGCACTTTTCCGTCGGCCGTCTCGATGGTGATCTTCGAATAAGGCGGCTCGACTCCGCCGCCGAAGCGCAATTTGATTGTCTTTGGCGGCGTCGCCACATGCTCCTTCGATGAAGGCGTCGCGTCGACGAGAAAGGAATGCGCAAACGCCGAAGTCGCGCCCGCTACGGCGAAGACAATGGCGAAAACTCCGCCGACGGCAAAGTTCAACCCCGCCTGACGGCGCGCGCGCACCGGCAAAGTATTGTCAGCGTAGGTCATGGCGTCTCCCCGGAGGCGCAAGCCCCCTCTCCTGTTTTGAGATGTTTATGCGCTCCGCTGCGTTCAAGACGCGGCGACGTCGGCAGTATCCTTCTTCTTCGACGACGGATGCGTATGCTTCCAATAAGCGAAAACGATACCGGCGATCAGCACCGCTCCAGCGATCTGCGGAACCCAGGCCCACAAGGTTTCGCCGACCATAAATTTGAACTCCGACGTCTCCTGCGAACCATCCGCACGCGTCAAAGTGACGAGGCCGATGTAATGGCCGTTGTTCTTGAAGTCGTGCTCGAGATTGAAGGTGCCTTTGGTGTATTTCGTCGCGGGACGATGGACTTCCGTCAGCGCCTCAAGGTCGGTGTCCTTGGTTATTGGCGTCAATGGATCCCGAATGATCCGCAGTTCGAGCGGTAGATCGCGGAACGCCGGATTTTCGATGTCGAACACGAGAATCGTCGGGCCCGTACTAGGGATCTCCGCGCAATATTCGCTGCGCGACTTGCCGGGCTGATAGGCGGTGATGTGAATCATGTCGTAGCCGAACATGACCATGCACATATTGCCCATCGTCATCGCTTCGGGCCCGGCGCCGCCTTCCGACGCCGATAGCGGGGCCGCCCACGCTAACGAAAAAAGCGCGCCCAGAAACGCGGCTACAAGGCTACGCCGAATCTTCATTTCCATCCCTCGATCGATCTGATTTCAAGGCTGCCGCTCTTCTCGGCGATCGTTGTAAACCCTGAATCTTGTGTATCCTATAGCGGATTTTTTGCTTGCGGCTCCATCTTTGTCATTGCCACTTTACTTCCGCGCCGTTCAACGCCGGTCCCATCTTTGACAAATGCCACAAATTGACGCGAGCGAAAACGGCTCGCGAATTTGCGTCGAAAGGACGCACCGCTGCGTGTCGCCACACCCTCGGATATGTCTCGCTTTGGCGACGTCAGCGTCAAATTGACTCCGCAACTTTTACGGACACCCGCAATGCTACAAAAAACCCCCGGCTTTTTGGGCCGGGGGCTTTGTACGAGAACCTCAGTACCGCTTAGGGCATGTCGCCCGCGACGAACTTCGGAATCACCGGACCGCCGATTTCGGCCGCGAAGCGGCGTCCTGTCGGCGAGAAGAACATCAGCAGGCCGCCGATCTGGCTGTCGGTGTCGTAAGCCAGGTCAGACAGACGCTCGATGTCCCAACGCGCGTCCTGGACCTTCACCGCGATTTCCTTGCTCTCGCCCGGCGCGATCGGCGTCGGGTCCGTCGACAGACCGCGGTCGGCCAACAGATAGTCCGGGAAGTCGGGCTTCGTCGTGAACACGTCAGGGTTCAGGAAGCGCAGGCCGGCCGTGGTGTATTCGCCAAGGCGCAGCGGCTCGGAGGTCGTGTTCGTGACCTTGACGTTGATCGTCAGCTCACGGCCAGGAACCTTGTAGACGCCGCCGTTGAGATCGGCCGTCACGCGCTCCTTGCCGACGCCCGCCGTGCCGTCCGTCACGATCGGCGTCAGAGGCTTCTGCAAGCCCGCCTGAAGCGGGATCGTGCGCGGGAAGGTCGAGTTCGTCACGGCGTAGCCGACGATCGTCGCCAGAATGGTCAGCGCCAGAACGATCGCGCCAATCCGCTTGTCGTCGTCCGTCACCTGCTCGTCGACCTTGCCCGTGGCCACGCGCAGATAAGAGGCGATGATGCCCTTACGCACGAACCAGAACAGGATCCACGCCGCGCCAACCGCAAGCCACGGCAGATGCCACGCATAAACGCGGCTGATGCCATAGGTCTCGAGGTCGACCGTCGAGCCGTCAAGCAACGTCACCGGATCGGTGAAGTCCTTCATGTCGCCCTTGATCTCAATCCACTGGCCCGGGCCGATG
>VGEB01000145.1 GCA_016869435.1 Alphaproteobacteria bacterium
GACCTGATGGCCTTTCTGAAATCCTTGTGAAGGAGAAAATTATGTTGCGGCGAATCCGGTACAGCCAATGGAAAAAGGCGCTATCGGGAACGCCGCAACATAACTAGCAACGCAACATAATCGCGCCAGCGCCCTGTGAAACGATTGACGCGAAGGCGCGGCCATCGGCGCGCGAGCGCGGCGCGGCTCGGCAGTCGTTGCGGCGAAACCGCATTGACGCCCGAGGGTTTGGGCGACGTTCCAAAAACGCCTTGATTTTCAAATGGGGCGCAGGCACCCAAACTTGGGGTTAAGCTCCTGAAATCATTTACTCCGCCCGCATCCCTAGGGAGCGCCATCGCATCATTTTGCGCGATAGCGTCGCCAGATGGCGCGCAAGCGGCGCATTGAGCCGATGATAACCGCATAAACTGCTCTCGACCGCATCGAGACCGTAAACAAGCCGAAGGCGGCCTAACCGGCGGATCAGCCGAGCCGCATCCTCCAACAAAATGTAGCCCGGACTGTCTCAACCCATTCGGCGGCGGACAATCTCGCGCAAAGCGAATTTGGGAACCGGGACCTCGTCGCGGCTCACCGACAGTAATAGGACGGCATGACCCGCTGATAGCGGACCCACGCGCCTCCAGGGCTGCCGTTGATTTCGCTTGCGACGCATCTCGACCCCACTTTGACGAATGGAGTTGTGTAGCCCCAGGGGTATTCCGCGGTGCTGGAAGGCGTGCCGGTTTGGGGATCATAGTTCCAAGGCGCCGAAAAGGCCCAGTCGCGGATCGCCGGCGCGCGGGACCAGTCCTCGCAGCACCATCCCTTCTCGATCCATGGTCCAAGGCGTGGCGGACCCGGGGCGCGCCATACATGCCGCCTGTGCGCCGCCGCCGCGCCGGGCGAAGGCAGGGCGGCGCAGAATATGAGAAGACATGCGGCGCATAAGGAACGCGAAAACACGGCGACCTCCGAGTTCGATCGAGGCGACAACTTAAGCGGCGTGCGTGAATTTGATCAAGCAGGGCCGGCCGACCTTTGGGCCGCGGAGGAACCGACAGGGGGGCCAGCGCGTTAGGGACAATAGCCTAGACCACGTATCGAGGCGTCGGAGATTTTCGCGAGGAGCCCATGAGCCTCAAATTATTGCTTGCAGGCGCCGCAGCGTGCCTCCTCTCCACGGAGGCGCTCGCCGCCAACGCTCCTTGTCCGAGCATTTCCGTCGCGCAGCTGCAAAACGCGCTTAGAGTGGCGATCAATGAGACGGGCAATGGCGGCGGACTCGCGCTCGGCCTGAATATGTGGGCGACGATCGTGGCGGCGGACGGCGTCGTTTGCGTCGTCGCCAATTCGAGCGGCGATCCGATTCAGGGTCAATGGCTCGCGGGCCGCGCCATGTCGGCGCAATTGGCTTTTACCGCCGCAACGCTGAGCCTCGGTCCGACGCCGAGTTCCGGCTCGGGCACGGCGCTGGCCGACGGCAAGCTCGCCTTGTCGTCCGCCAATCTTTTCGCTGCGGTTAATCCCGGCGGCAGCCTCTATGGACTCCCGCACAGCGACCCCGTCGCTGCGGCGGGCGCCTATGGCGACCGGATCGGCTTTGGCGCCTATCAGAGCGGCTTCGGCAGCTTCAGCGGCGGCTCGAGCAACACCGGCAATCTCGTCTATAGCGGTCCGATCAATACCGCGGCCTATGGCACGGGCGCCGATCCCATGATCGGACAAGTCATCGGCGGCATCGGTGTTTTCGGCGGCGGCCTCGGCCTCTATACGGGGGGCGGCGTTAAGGTCGGCGGCGTCGGGGTCGGCGGCGACACTCCCTGCGCCGGTCACCTTGTCGCCTGGCGCGTTCGCAAATATCTCAACCTCGATCATCTAAGGTCGGTCTTCGGCGTCGGCGGCGCGCCCGACCGCCCCGACAACATCGTGTTCGACATTATCCCCAATCCGAACGGCGGCACGGGCGTCAGCCCCAGCGGATGGGGCCATCCGTCCTGTCTCGGCGTCAGCAACGCCGTCGCGCAACCCGTCGCCAATACGCTGCCGCCGGTTGCGCCCTAAAACGCCGGCTGACCGCCGTTGAGGAAAGCCGGCGCTGGAGGCGCGCCGGCGTTCATTGCCTTGTCTTGTTTTTCGTCCTAAAAAACGCCCATGGCGCCTGCAAAAAGGCCTTCGCTCCTCGGCACATCGGAGCCTCGCATTACAAGCGCGAGAGAAATCGTTTTGCGAGTCCTGCTGAGCGGCGTCCTGCTGGTCGGCGCCGCGCCCGTGGAGGCGCAAATCAGCGTCAGCCCGGAGGCGCTCACGCATTATTCCTATTGCATCAGCCAGGCGAAGGATCGCGCCAGCGTCTTCCTGTTGGACCGCGGCACGCTCTATCGCTGCCGCGACGAAATTGCGGTTTCCTATTTCAACTATCTCGGCCGTCAAAGGGCGCCCGAAAGACGCGTCGTCGAGTCTGAAGGCGTCTTTATTTATCGAGCGATCGCCGGGGTCGGCAAATGTTGGAACATGATCGAAGATCCGGCCGGCCTTCCGACGTCCATCTATGGTTGCGACGTCTATGTCGAACTCTAAGACCCCTTTGTTGCGGCTCGAATCGGTCTCGCATAAAATGACCTTCGATCGAGCGCATGGCGCAAGAACTTCCACACGAGACAGGACATAGAATGGGCGGCGACGCAAAGAGCATCGGCCATGATCTTCCGATAGCGGCCCCTGTCGCGCGACGCCGGCGCGTCTTTCGCGCGCACCGCCGACGCGCGGGCTTCACGCTTGTCGAAATGCTCGTCGTGCTCGCGATCATCAGTTCCATCGTCGGGCTCGTGGGACCGCGCGTGCTGAATTACCTGTCCGAGTCGAAGGTGAAGACGGCCCAGATTCAAATGGAGAATCTCTCGAGCGCGCTTGATCTTTTCTATCTCGACGCCGGCCGCTACCCCTCGACCGAGGAAGGCTTGAACGCGCTGGCGCAGAGGCCGGCGGGCGTCGCGTCCTGGAGCGGGCCATATCTCAAGACGGCGAGCGTGCCAAAGGACCCGTGGGGCCACCCTTATCTTTATCGCGCGCCGGGCCAAAACGGCCCCTATGACATCGGTTCGCTCGGTCCCGAAGGCCGCGAAGGCGGATCGGGCGCGATCTCGCGCGGTTCCGCTCAGGCGAAATGACCAAGGCGCCAAGCCTTTCGGGCGCGCAGGGAAAAAGAAAACGCGCGGGTTTCGCTCTTCTTGCCGTCATTTGGGGCGTTGGGATCATTTCGCTCCTCGTCGTTTCCTTCATGAAGACGGGGCGTCTTCGCTTGCAGACGGCGCATAATATCGCGAGCGCCATGCAAGCGAATTATATCGCCGACGGCGTCGTCAATCTGACGACGCTGACGCTCATCGCCCAAAGAAACGCGAACGCCGCCTTGCCACAGAACGCCTCGATCTACGCCGGCGCGCCGCGTTACTGCGTCTTCGAAGGCGCGGCGATCGCGGTCGCCGTCGAGGACGAGTCCGGCAAGGTCGATCTAAATACCGCTCCTCCAGAATTGCTGGAGATGACGCTGGTCGGCCTAGGCGTCGAAGCCCGCGCCGCGAAGTCTGTCGTTCAGTCCATTCTCGCCTTTCGTATGCCGCCCGCCGTCCTCGGCCAGCCGGAGACTTCGCCGCCGTCGGACAAGCCTTTCGGGCCAAAGCGGGCGCCCTTCGAGACCGTCCTTGAACTCGATCAGGTCGAGGGCGTCTCTCCCCCGTTGTTTCGCGATCTCTTGCCCGTGGCGACGACCTATTCACATAACGCGGGCGTTGACGCGCGCGCGAGTCCGCCTGCGCTGTTCGCCGCGCTCGCCGGCCTTCGGCTTGCCGACGTGCAGGCGCTGCGCGCCGTCCCTTATCCCAATGCGCTCAATCGCAACGATCGACGTTTTCCGGCGCAATTCAATCTGCAGGGCGGCCAGAGCGCCTTCCTCATCCATGTCGAGGCGCTGCTCGCGACGGGTCAGACTGTCGCAAGGGATGCGATCCTGGATCTGTCGCCGACGAGCGGCAGGCCGTTCGCGTTCAGAGAAATGCGTCGCGGACAATCGAAATATGTCGATCGGCTTCGCGAAATGATCGCGACGAATGGCGCGGGCGTTCCGGCTTGCTGACCATCACCTTGACTCGCGATCGGCGCGCCAGGGGCTATGCGACCAGGGATCGAGCAGGGTGCGCCGGGTCGATTGTTCGATATCGTGCGGCCGGCCGATCGCC
>VGEB01000146.1 GCA_016869435.1 Alphaproteobacteria bacterium
GCGATGAAATTGCCGGAGAGGGAGACGCCGAACTGCTCAATGACGGCTCCATCAAAATCGAATTTTCTTACGATAACGGCGACGAGGCCGTCCTCACGGCGCGCCGATGACCTTTTTCAACAGCCTGTTAGGAGGCGGCCGCGTCAATTTGTCAAAATCGTTATCGGTTGAAGAGCCATAAAAGCAAGCTGATGACGGCGCTCAAGACGAGCGACGTCGCCAGCGGAAAATAGAAGCGAAAATTGCCGCGTTCGACGACAATGTCGCCCGGCAGACGCCCAAGGCCGAACCGCTCGCCGATCATCCACAAAACGCCGACGGCGATCAGCACGAGCCCCGCGATGATGAGAAACCTGGCCATGGCCTGCCTCCTGTCGCTTGCGGCGCTGGCGCCTTAGGCGTTGGCGTCTCATGCCTATTTCACAAAATCGCCGACCCGGCTGACGGCGGGCGATCGTTGCGGGTTCTGGTGACATATTGTCGCGAAGCCGTAATTCTCAGCCCGATCTGCTTGACCGCTTACGCTGTCGAACGTTAGTTGCCGGCGAATGGTTCGACCAAATGCATTCGGTTTTGCCTGCGGCGAACCGACGCAATCGAACCGACGGCGCTTGGCGCGCCTCTTGCGGGAGCCTGTCGGAGACGCAGGCGGCGCGACGCTCCGCAAGCAACCGTCTCTTTGAATATATCGCTCCTGATGCGATCGCCGGCGCGCAGCGATTGTGCGCGACTATGAGGGTTTGATGAGGCCTGATCACATTTATCTCGCCATGACCATGGTCAAGCATAGCACGCTCGGCGCCGCTTGCATTTACGCGTTCAAGATCGCAACGTTCCTCGTTAAGACCTACTAATTTCGCGCGCCGTTGCGCCGGCGCCGCCCTTCGCGCATAAACCTTCCGCCCCATAGGGGTCACGACGGAAGGGCGCAGATTTATGGCGGCGATTGATGGTCCGAGAGTGCAGGCGCGTTCCGGCAAACCGAAGCAGCTTGTCGTTTTTCTTCATGGCTATGGCGCCGACGGCGCCGATCTCATCGAGATCGGCCGCCAATGGCGCGCCTTCCTCCCCGACGCCGATTTCGTCGCGCCGCATGCGCCGGAGCGATGCGCCGCGTCGCCGACCGGCCGACAGTGGTTTCCGCTTACCATGCGCGACCCGGAAGAGCGCTGGCGCGGCTGCGTGAGGGCGCGTCCGACGCTCGACGCATTTCTTGACGCCGAACTCGCCAAGCGCGGATTCGACGACAGCGCGCTGGCGCTCGTCGGATTCAGCCAGGGCACGATGATGGCGCTGCACAGCGGGCTGCGCCGCAAGCGCGCGCCGCGCGCCATTCTCGGCTATTCAGGCGTCTATGTGCTCGGACCGGCGCAGCCGGGCGAAGAGCCGGCGGCCTATGAGAAGCCGCCGACGGTCCTCCTCGCGCATGGCGAGGAAGACGACGTCATCCCCGTCGAGGCGCTGCTCATGTCCGCCAATGCGCTTGCCGACTCCGGCGTGCCGACGCAATGGCATCTCTCGGCGCGGCTCGGCCACGGCATCGACGAAACCGGACTGATTCACGGCGCCCTTTTCCTGGCGCAGTCGTTCGGCGTCGCCGTCGAGTTCCGTCGCCGTTGATCGGCGCCGTCCGGTCGCGATGGAACAGGAATATGGGCTTATGCGCCTTCCAGCCCCGCTTCGGCACCGGCGGGCTCCATCGCCGGTTCGAGTTCGATCGGAAGACGACGCACGGCCCGGCGCGTCACCGGGCGATAGAGCTGCTTGGTCGCCTCGACGATATGCACGCCGCCGCCCGGCAGCGAGAAGCGGCCGGCGATGCGCTCAAAGGCCGGCGCCGAGCGCAGCAGCGACGCGCGCTGGAACGGCGGCACGTAAAGCGCTTCGTCCCAATAGAGCGGCAGGAACTGCGCCTCCTGCAGCAATTGCTGCAACTGGCCGCGCGAATAGGGATGGCCCTGTCCGAAAGGCGTCGTGTCGACCCGCGCCCAAAGACCGGTGCGGCTCGGCGCGACGATCAGCACGCGGCCGCCGGCCGCCAGGATGCGCCAGACTTCTTCGAGCAGATCATGCGGATGCTCGTCGGTCTCGAGCGCATGCACGATCAGAATGCGATCTATGCTCGCGTCGTGCAGCGGCGTCATCGAGGGCTCCACCAGGGCGGTGGCGGAGCGACCGTCGAGCGGCCAGTGAACGACGCCTTGCGTGGCCGGCATGAAGGCGAGCACGCGCTGGGCCTTTTCACGAAAACCGTCGAGATAGGGCGTGGCGTAGCCAAGGCCGAGCACGCACAGGCCCGCATGGTCCTGCCAACGCGCGCGCACGATCCGCGACACCAGGCGGCGCGCCACCTCTCCCAGCGCCGTGTCGTAAAAGGCGCGCAAATCGACGACGTCGAGCATGGCGCGGATCATCGACGCAATCGATCGGCGGCGCAAGGCGCGCCGATCATCGCGCGCGCCGTACGGGCGCCGCAGTCGCGTTTTCCGGCCAGGACCGGTTATGATAGGCGACCGCCCAAGAGCGCGGCTCGCGAAAAAGTGGACGCCGGTTTTTCGCGCCGAGCGCGCTCCAAGCTTTTGGAATCGATCACGTCATCTGCGTTCAGGCGATTCCGCCTAAACGCAGCGTGATCCAGGAGACGCCGCCCGATGGCATTGGAAGTCGCGCAGTTCATTTGCCTTAACGACAATTTCGGTCTCCTCGTCCATGAGCCGGAGCTCGGCGCGACCGCAAGCGTCGACGCGCCCGACGGCGAAGCGATCGCCAACGAAGCCGAACGCCGCGGCTGGCCCCTGACGCATTTGCTGCTCACCCACCATCACGCCGATCACGTGCAGGGAACGCAGACGCTCAAAGCGCGCTTTCCGCGCATGAAGGTGATCGGCGCCGCCAAGGACGCGCATCGCCTGCCGCCGCTCGATCGCGCAGTTTCGGAAGGCGTCCTCGTCGAGGTCGGCGAAGCGCGCGCGCGGGTCATCGAAACGCCGGGCCATACTCTCGGGCATATCGCCTATTATTTCGAAGACGATGAAATCGTCTTCGTCGGCGACACGCTGTTCTCGCTCGGCTGCGGCCGCGTTTTCGAGGGCACCATGGAGATGATGCGTCTCACCCTCGAGACGCTCGCCGATCTCCCCGGCGAAACGGTGGTCTATTGCGGCCATGAATACACCCAGGCCAACGCGAAATTCGCGCTCACCGTCGACCCCGACAATCCGGTGCTCCAATCGCGGGCGCAAACCGTCGCCGATCTGCGCAAGGACGGAAAATACACCCTGCCGACAACGATTGCGCTCGAGAACGCCACGAATCCGTTCCTGCGGGTCGAGGATCCGGGCGTCGCGGCGGCGATGGGCATGCGGGACTCGGACGCTTCATCCGTTTTCGCGGCGATGCGCGAGCGCAAGAACAATTTCGCCGCATGATGGACGCGCTTTCGGCTGAGGAGGTCGTGCGCCTTCTCGATCTCGCGCCGCATCCCGAGGGCGGCTTTTACCGCCAGACGTTTTGCGATTCCCGCACGATCGACGGATCGCGCGGCGCCTCGACCGCGATCTATTACCTGCTCCCGGCGGGCGAAACGTCCGCCTGGCACCGCGTCGTCGACGCCGCGGAGGCGTGGCACTACTACGCCGGCGCGGCGCTCGAACTCGTGCTTTCAGAGGATGGCGCAGCGCTCGTTCCGCACCGGCTCGGACCTGCGCTCGCAGCGGGAGAGCGTCCGCAGTGCGTCGTCCCGGCGGGCGTCTGGCAATCGGCCAAAAGCCTCGGCCCCTGGACGCTGGTCGGCTGCACGGTGGCGCCGGCCTTCGAATTCGCGAAATTCGAACTCGCGCCGCGTACCTTTGGCGCGCCCGCGCCAAACACGACGCCGGCGCGAAAGACATAATTCCATTCCGGGAGCGCGTCACGCGGAGAAACCCGTAATTTCCTGTTTAGCGTCGCGCGTAGAGCGCGTCATAGTTGTTTTTGTAGATTGCAGCCGAAGCTGCGCTCAAGATGGGTAGAAAAAATTGTTTTTTAAGCATAAACGGCAGCTCTGCCGCAGCACATCACCAATTTTGATGAGATTCAGAAGTTTAGAAAATCAGCTATAGAGGTCAAGCTCATGGATACGCCTTTGAAGACTGGCGCTATGCTTTATCTGCATGTTGACGCCTATGGACATTTATGCTGTTAGGCTCCGGACT
>VGEB01000147.1 GCA_016869435.1 Alphaproteobacteria bacterium
CCGCCGAGGCGCTCGAAATTGTGCCCGGGCTGGCGGTAGGACGCTGACGGAGCCGACTCCCGGCGCCTGCGCCACTCGGCCGCAAAGGCTGAGTGTACTGAAAACTATATCCAGACGTGATGATGATGAAGTTCGCCGAGAGCGCGAAGCGTTCCAACCTAGCGAAGCCCGCGCAATCGGCTTGTCCCTGATGCCAATGGCCCACAATCGGCGCCTGACAATCGCGCCGTAGGCTACGTCACGGTCACTGATGAGATATCGTGGCGCCTCGTTCCGAGGGAATACTTCGGTGATTTGACCTGCGATCGCACCCCGCCGTTGGATAGCTCGTCACGTTTATGGTCGGCGTGCTGGCCGTCGACCACCTCATCGTTTCGGCTGACAAAAACTTCACCCAGGTCGGCGCTCGGCGCGTCACTCGATAAGTCACCGTGCGTCAAGCATATCGCTTCTTAGAGAAGCAATCCCTTTACAAAAGGAACGCCGAGTCAGGTTAGATACAAATTACACTGGACGACCTCAATGAGCCCCCTCTTTGGGAGGTTCTTCAGAGCCAACGCCTACCTTCGCCGCCGCCTTCTTGGCCAGCGCCCTGTTCACGTCGTCAAGCGCCTTTTTCGCCGGCGCGAGATCGGGCTTGAACTGCAACGTTGTCTCGATGTCCGCCTTGGCGCGCTCGAAATCCTTCTTGCCACGGTAGGCGTTGGCGCGATTGAGATAGGCCGCTGCATATTTTGCATCAAGCTTGATCGCCTCGTCGAAATCGGCGATGGCGCGGTCGAAGTCGCCCTTGCCGTGATAGGCGAGGCCACGATTGTTGCGGGCGAGGGCCAGTTTAGGTTCGCGCTTGATGGCTTCCGAAAAATCGGCGATCGCGTGATCCCAGTCGCCCTTGCCCTGATAGACCGCTCCACGGTGAAGGCAGTGGATCGCTTGGCCCCGGTCGATGTGGATCGCCGCCGAAAGATCCTCCAGCGCCTTCTCCGAGTTTCCCTTGGCGCGCCACGCCGCCGCGCGTCCATCATAGGCCGCGCCGTACCGCTTATTGAGCGCGATCGCCTGCGTGTAATCGGCGATGGCGGCGTCCAGATCGCCCTTGGCGTAGCGCACGCCCGCTCGTCCGGCGAAGGCGTGGGCGTCCCTTGAGTTTGCGGCGATCGCCGCGTCATAATCGGCGAGGGCGCGTTCGAGATCGCCCTTGGCGCGGTAGGCCGCGCCGCGCGCCGAAAGGATCAAGGAGGATTTCGGGTCGACTTCCAGCGCCTTGTCGAAATCCTCGAATGCGCGGTCGTAGTCGCCTTTGAGCTGATAGGCGCCGGCCCGGTTGACGTAAGCCGCGATCTTATTGTGGCGCGACTCCTTGGCGATCCGCTCGATGACTTGAGAGCAACCGGCGATGCGCGCATCGGGATCGGCTCCGCGGCACTTCGGCCAGCCGCCACCCTTGGCGCTGGCCGGAAGGGCGAAAGCGACCGAAGCCGCGACGAGCAACGAGAGACTAACACGACGCACCGCCAGGCGCGGCGTGAAAACGCAATTGCACATCATGGTCCGCCTCCCTCCAAGATTGAATGACGCGCCATATCGGACGTTTCCGCCTCGACTGCAGTAAGTGCAGCCGAGATCAACGGCGTTCGAGCCGTGAAAACCCCTGCGCGATCGCCAATGAAGCATGGCATCGATAGCTTGGGCCGTTTAGTCGAGAACCTTGCCGCCAGCTTCTTTGCAAGCCTTGGCGGATTCTGTGAAAACCCATCCTTTGCCCTTGCCAGCGTTCATGCCCTTGCATTCGTTCTTCGGCGTGTGACAGTCGGTCTTGCCCTTGCAACTATTGACGCCGAGGCAATGGACTTTGCCCGTTTGCGCTGCCGCTGGCGTCACCGCGCCGGCGAGCGCCAGTGAAACCGTCGCGATCGCGAGAGCGGCGCCAGAACTCGTATTGTGCTTCATCTCATCCCTCCTGTTTGCCACGCCTGTCGCCTGTGTCGGAAGTTCGTTTGGAAACTTCTCCGGTAAGCCGAACGCTGCTTCTGTCGAACACCCTTCACCACAGGCCGAGCGCGCTGACCATGATCAAAATCGCTCGCAAATTTCACGAAGAACTCGAAAATTTCCTCCCTCGATTGTCTCGCTGCGAACCATGACCATGCGCTGCGATCTTTTTGGCGTCATGCCCCAAAGTCGCCACCCCAGGCGGCCACAGCGTCAACCCAGTCCGCCAAAGCTATAAGGCTAGTCGCGGCGAGAACGCCTCGCCGTGGCTCGATCGAGGTCCGAGTCGAGCAGGCATTTGGCGAAGCCGCCGTTCCCTGACGAAATCCTTATGATCGGCATTGAGCTTCATCGCCCCTACCCCTTCCCGCAGCGAACGTCTTGGCGCAGGCTCTAATGAGAAGCGCCACAACCTTCGCTTCCTCATTCGCATGTCGCCATCCTCTCTCCGAACGAGTGGGCAGCTCCGCAGGATCGACTCTTCTGAGAAACGCTGCGACGGACAATGCGGCACAAACGGGCAGCGCGCCGGAAGGTCTGAGAACTTCGATCATCCAGTCCATTTCGAGCTGCTTCAAATTTTCCAAAACAAACTCGACCGCTTCATCTCGGATCTGCGCCACGCTATCGGCGCGAATCAGGGAGCCATGCAGGACAGACCGACCAACTCCGGGCAGAGGCGTAATTTTGATCCAGAAGCGCTTTGTTTTGTCGTTCAACGGCTGACTCGGTCATCGTCGCTTCTTGTTTCTGGCGTTGGCGTAGCCTCGCTCGTCAGTGAAAGGTAAATTCCTGGACGGCGAAGAACGACCCTCCGGGCGGCGGGGGCGTTTGCACAGCTGCAAGGATCTGGCCGACAGTCGCCGCAAGACCGGGATCAGACGCATATTTGATCTTGTGCGAGACCACGCGGCCACTGGCGCCGACCGTGAATTCGACCTTCACCGAGCCAGCGCGATGCTGGGTCGACTTTGGCGCATGTTTGCGAAGCGACGCGGCCAGCAAGCGAAGATATGCATTCTTTGACATCGCCGCAGCTGGCTTCGTTTCAGTCATGTTCGACTTTTCGCTCGCGGCCGGCTTGTCCATCGCGTGCGCTTTGTCTTGGGAAGCCGGAGCGGGCTGCTCATTGTCCTTTGCCAATGCCGCGCTAACCGTGAGGCCGGCGGCGAGAATGACGCCAATGCGCTTCATGGTGTGATCCTTTCTCTGCGAGATATTTACGACAACGCGAACCTGTTCGCTTCGTATGGAGCCAAGCCATTTGCGAGACCATGCGGCGGGCGAGCGTCGTCGCGCGGCAAAACTTCCGATCTGGCGACGGCGCCCGCCGGCGCAGGATCGATCGTGGAATAGCGGGAATCCAATTCTCGACCGCCGGCGAGTCCACGACTCCGCGCCGCCTCGCGCAACCCCGCGACGGCACAGATCGCCACGTTTTCAGCTCGCGACATCGACAGATGAGGCGCCCGATCTCGATCGGCCACTGCCACTGACCAGCCGAAATGGCCCGCCGCCAACGCCGCGATGAGCGCTAACACTCGGATATGCATTATGTTCGTCCTGAGAACGGCGCGAACGGCCGTTGAGACCCGGAGCGGATGCGAGCGGCTCGGAAGGCCGCGAGGGGTCAATCAGGAAAAAGGAGGCGCGCGAGACGACCAGGAACTGGTCCAACCAAGCAGGGGCGGAGCCAATTCGTCATGAATGAACGGTGCCGCCGCGGCGTCGGATTGCGGCGTGAGAACGATAATGACCTCCGCCAGATTGGCGACCGCATCCACCGCGTCGTCGTAGTACCCGATGGAGCAAAGAGCGCAATGATGATGGCTCGGTTGTACGGGCTGCCTATCGCCGTCGTGGGTCTTGCCGCCGCAATATTCCCCGGCCATAGCGATTGAGACGCCTGCGTCGTCGCTCAAAAAAGCGGCGCAACCGCTCGATGCAACGACTAAGCCCAAGACTTGCATTAGAAAAAGACCCGCGACGACGCTCGAAAAGAGCGCCCGCGCTTTCCCATGCGGTTTCAGCGAAATCGTCATCATTTTTCATTGTCCACATCAGCGGATGCGTCGTCAATCGAAAGGATCGACAGACGGACTCAAGACAGAGATGGGAATCCGAGAATCGCTTGCGGCGGCGTTCGATTTGGGGCAATGGATAAGGCGGTGAATTTCCGTT
>VGEB01000148.1 GCA_016869435.1 Alphaproteobacteria bacterium
GCTATCCGGCGACACATGGCGCCACAGTCATGTCGTTGGAGGAAGCCGTGGCGCTCCTGCGCTAAGAATCCGGGTGAGCTGCAGTCGTCGACTGTCGAGTTTGCGCTCCTCCTACCCTCACCATTGGGCCTAGACCCAACAGTCGTGTCACCAGCCGCCATTTCGCTCAATCGATTGGCAGCCGGACGTTCATGTCGAGGTCGAACCGGCCATAAGGGTTCACATGCTCCCAGATCAGCGGGGTCAGCGCGCGCAGATCCCTGGGCGTAAGCTTTTCGGTCCATTGCGGCCGGGCCAGCACCTGCTGCAGCATGAGGGTGTTGATATACACCATGCAGTTTTGGAGCAGATGCAGCGCGAGCATGCTGATCTCCTGATCCTCACGACGATTGGTGACCATTTCGCCTTGGCGGGCGAAAAAGATGAAGTCGTTGGCGCTGTTCCATTGCTCGATGACGTTCAGGCCCTCGTTGATCTCGCGACGGAGGTCCTCGCTGTGAAGGTATCGGCACAGGAAGATGGTTTTGACCGCCCTGCCAAGCTCGGCGAACGCCTTGTAGGTCGGATGCTGAATGTTGCTCCGCGCGAAGCGGCGCAGGATTGATTCCGTTTCGGCCGTGCCGAGACGGACGGCCGTCACATATTTTATCATCTGGTCGTATTGCTGACGGATCAATTCCCAGTCGATCGGCTTCGTCAGGATCAGCTGCAGGTTTTTGTATGCGTCCGGCTGTCCGACGTCGGGCCTGGACAGCTTCTGAACATGGATCGCCTTCAGCCGCGGCATGAGCTGGAAACCCAGTAGCCTGCAAAACGCGAAAGCGACGGTGCTCTGCCCGTGGGAGTCCACGTATTGGCGATCGACCTCCATCTCGGTGCAATGATGGACCACCCCCTCGATCATGGATGCGACTTCGGAGGACGACGGGGATTTGAGCTGCGAATGAATGCACAGCGAGTTCCTCTCGACATGCCAATAGATCATGACGCCGCGTCCGCCATAGCGCATGTGCCATTGCGTCGTCAGGTTCTGATCCCAGGCTCCGAAGTGTTTGGAATCCGATGCGCACGCCGTTGTTCCGTCGCCCCAGATTGCTGGATTGCGAGCGCGCAGCGTGCCGTTCGTGACGATGGCGACAGCCTGACGCAGGGAGTCGACGGTGATGTAGCGGCGCCGGATATAGGCGAGATCCTTGGCGGTCGCGCCGGATTGAAGCCCGGCCATGCGTTGAAAGCCGGCGTTCGTTCCCAGCCCATTCAAGCAAAGCAGAAGCCGTGGACGCAGAACGGAGCGATCGAGGGTCTCGTAAGCCGTCGCGCTTTTCAAAACGTCGGTGAAGTTGAGCCGCAGGTCGGCCTCCTTGAGCATGTCGAGGAGACTGGTCATCGGCCAGGTCGCGAGGGTCTCGGCCTTGATTGCCGTGAGATTGGGAGGATCAGGCTGAGGATCGAACGGCGTCACCGTGATCCAGGCCTCCTTATTGCGCTTTCGGCTGATCTTGACGCCAGGATTGCGCGGCATACCGGCATCGAGGATGCGAAGCGCCTCGCGCATTTCCGCTTGGAGATCGGCGATGAAGCGATCCGCTTCGAGAGGCAGCTTCAGCGCCTGATAATAAGGAATGCGCTGCGCGTCGAAGTCGGCCGGCAGATCGTCATCCGGGTTGCGGTACCGGTTGGCGCCGACCACCCAGACCTCCTTGCAGCGCAGCTTGTCGCGCAAGGCCTCCAACACGCATATCTCGTAGGTGATCCGGTTGACGCGCTGGCGTCCCTTGGCGTCCTTTTCGAAGACCGCGTCTCGCCACAGACCCCGCACAATATCGTCGATTGGAACCGTTTCCTCGGCGGGGAAAGTCTGAAGTTTCGAATCGGCGTAACGCTTCAGAAGCTCGAGCGCCTGGATGATCGGGCGATGGCGCTCGTTGTTCGAGCAAAATTCCAAGCGCCGAAGAATTTCAGGGATCATGCGGCGGTAATGGCCTTTATAGGAATTCCGGATCACCGTTCGCAGCGTGGTCCGATAGCTCGGGCCCGTCGCCTTCGCCTCCTTGACCAAGTCGCGCAGAGTCTGCTCGCCAACGACCGGAAAAACGACGTCGCGCACGATGCCGTCCGGCTGTTCGAGGGCGGCGCCGGCAAGGTCGAACAACAGGTTTTGTTTGCCCGTCACGCGTTTGAGCTCGTCGAGCAGCTCTCGATCCACCCGGCGCTCGGCGCGCGCGCCAATGCGATGAATGGTTTCGATCAGAAGGTCGACCAGCTCATCCGTCAGCGTTCGTCCGCGCAGATGCACGAAGGCGGAGAGCCACGTGACCCTGGAGGCCTCCGGATGTCGGCGGAGTTCGTAGGGCGCCTCAGCCGCGACGCGCCGCCGATAGCGCTCGAGTTCATGAGGAAGCACACCATCGAACAAATCGGCTGGCAGCTCGATCCCGCGAATGAGCTCCAACTTGGCCAACTCGTCCTGAACGCTGGCGAGGCTCGGCTTGCCCGGATCGCTGCGCAAGCGCAGGAGCAGTGCTGGCGCCGTTCCTGGGGACTGATCAGTGGAAGGATCGCCGGAGTCGTTTGCAGCAGGACGCAGGAGCGCCTCAAGCCGCTCTCGCGTCGTTGGCGCAAGGCGGCCGAGGATCCCGGCGCAAAAACTTTCATCATGAGCATGGATGGCAGCGCGGATGATCCGATCGACGCGAACGGCCGCCGGCGGCTCGATCGAAAGTTCGCGACACCGAGTCTCCAGGAGCGCCACGAGTTGGTCTGGGGCCGCGCCGACAGCCGCCACTTGGTCGCGCAACCAGTCACGGAGCAGCTCGGCGTCGGCGACGGTCGCCTCGCGGAAGCCAACCAAGCTTCGGATTTCGGCGCGGCGCCGTTCCGCGGTTCGCCCCGACAGGCTCAGGGCGAAGTCGATGGGGACCGCTATGGCGAGATGCTCGGCGATCTCCTCGACGAGCCGGCGATCGACCTCGGAAACGGTTCGCGGGAACCGCCCTCGATCACGGAAGAACGCCAACAGCACGGCGAAGCTCAGCCGGCTGGCCTGGCGCTTGGACATGACGAGCGCCAGATCCGAAGGCGTCAGGACCCATCGCTCAGGGAGTGGCGGCGAAACGCGAATGTTCACTTCGGAGAATTCCGTTGTCACGGTGCGAGCGCGGCGCCCGCCGACTTTTTACAAAAGCCGCATTCTGTAAAAAGTGCTACGGTGTCACTGGAAGAATTCCGGGGATTTCCGATGGCGACGGCGCCCACCTTCGGCAGGCGAAATGTAAAAAGTGAGACAGCGATCGCTACGGACGCCCATGAGCGGCGCAAGGATTTTCTGAACGAGACAGAAATTGCCGCCTTGCTCGACGCAGCCAAGAACGGCCGACATGGCGTCCGCGATCACCTCCTTATTCTCGCAATGTTTCGTCATGGTCTGCGCGTCAGCGAGGCGATCGGTCTGCGCCGTGACGAGGTCGACCTCGACCATGCGCGGCTCTGGATACGACGGCTCAAAAACGGTTTGGCGGTCGAGCATCCCATCGCCGGCGACGAGCTTCGAGCCATCAAGCGCTATTTTGGCATCCGAACGGATGCGCTGCCCTGGCTCTTCGTCTCGGAGCGCGGGCAGCCTCTCACGCGCCAGTCCGTGAACTACCTCGTCGCCATGGCCGCGGAACGGGCCGCGCTGGCGCCCGTGCACCCGCACATGCTACGCCATTCATGCGGCTTCTACCTCGCCAACCGAGGCTATGACCTCCGGCTGATCCAAGATTACCTGGGGCATCGAGATCCGAAGCACACGGTCCATTACACTCGGATCGCAGGCAGTCGCTTCGAGGGGCTCTGGCGCTGATTGGGGTCGGCTTCGGCCCTGCCGGCCTAATTGGCGGCTGGTGACACGACTGTTGGGTCTAGGCCATGAACTCTGATTTTGCTGTACAATTTCTGCATTTATGGCATCATTTTCAGAAGGTTAGGCTCGTTTGAGCGAGGCGGCGATGACGAACCCGGCGGGTGAATCGGCTAGTGGCCCGAGTCATTCGAACTGAGGGTAAAGAGT
>VGEB01000149.1 GCA_016869435.1 Alphaproteobacteria bacterium
GCGCAGGCCGCCAGCAAAGCCGATGCGAACGACAGACAGCCGGTTGCGATACGCTTTGCATTGGCGGCGGGCGATCAGCCGGTCGACTGCGGCCGCGACATCGCCGGGCTTGGAACCGGCGGTCAGCCGGCCCAACTCCGCGATGCGCGCTTCTATATCTCGGCGCCGGCGCTGATCGACGCCGCGGGCCATGAAACGCCGATCGAGCTGGAGCAGAATGATTGGCAATACGCCAATCTCGCCTTGCTCGACTTCGAGAACAAGACCGGCAAATGCGCCGGCACCGCCGATTTGAACGACACGATCAAAGGGTCGGCCCCGCGCGGCCGCTACAAGGGGATCAGCTTCGTCGTCGGCGTCCCCAGCGTCGTTCGGGACAAGGACGGCAAGGAGGTCGTCCTCAACCACTCGAATTTCGCCACCGCGCCCGCGCCGCTCGATCTGCAGTCGATGAGCTGGAACTGGCAGGCGGGCCGCAAATTCATCAAGATCGAAGTCGATCCCGAGGGCGGCGTCACCCGTCCGCCGCTCAAGCCGAAGAGCCCGGCGGATGCGGCGAATGGCGCCGGCGCGCAAGGCGACAAGGCTGGCGATAAATCCGGCGACAAGGCTGGCGACAAATCCGACGGCGGCGCGCCGCCCATGGCCGACGCCCAGAAGACGGCGCCGCTGCGGGTCAATGAGGACGGCACGATCACGGTCGCGACCTGGATGCTGCATCTGGGCTCGACCGGCTGCCACGGCGACGCCGTCAAAGGCGAAATCACCTCCTGCGCCAATCCCAATCGCATTCCGGTGAAGCTCACTGCTTTCGATTCCGCGCGCCAACGCGTCGTGCTCGATCTGAAGGCGCTCTTCGCCGGCATCGATCTTGGCAAGGACAAGGGGTTCTCGACCGGCTGCATGAGCGGTCCGGCCGATCCCGAATGCGCGCCGATGTTCGACAATCTCGGACTGCGGCTCAAGGAAACCGCGCCCGACGCCAATGACGCCGGCCAGTCCGCCGGCGCGCCGACCAAAATCTTCCGCGCGGAGGCCGGCAAATGAAACGCGGAACGCTCCTGCCGCTCTTCGCCGCGATTCTCATCGCCGGCGGCGCGCAAGGCGAACCGAACCAGGGCGCGGATTCCTGGAGCTGGACCCTGCCGGAGTTCCTGCCGCCGCCGCGCGTTCCCGCCGACAATGCGATGTCGGAGGCGCGCTTCCAGCTCGGGCGCAAGCTCTTTTACGACGCGCGCCTGTCGGGCAACGGCAAGGAGAGCTGCGCCTCCTGCCATGAGCAGCGCCTCGCCTTCACCGACGGACGGCCGGTCGCCATCGGCGCCACCGGCCAGCATACGCCGCGCAATTCCCCCAGCGTCGCCAACGCCGCCTGGCGCGCGACGCTGACCTGGGCCAATCCGGCGATGGTGACGCTCGAAAAGCAGATGGAAGGGCCGCTGTTTGGCGAAGAGCCGATCGAGATGGGCGTCAATGACAACAACCGCAAGGAAATCGTCGCGCGCTTTGCGGGCGACGCGGATTATCGCCGCGACTTCGCGGCGGCGTTTCCCGGCGAGCCGGACCCGATCAGCTTCGGCAATATCATCAAGGCGATCTCCGCCTTCGAGCGCGGAATCGTCTCGGCCTCCTCGAAATATGATCTCTATCTTCTCGGCAAGGCGACGCTCTCGCCCGAGGAGACGCGCGGCAAGGACCTGTTCTTCGGCGAGAAGGCGGAATGCCATCACTGCCATGGCAGCGTGAATTTCGACGATCAGTTCTATCACGCGAAATCGCGCGAGATCGAGACGCCGTTTCACAACACCGGGCTCTATGATCTCGACGGCAAGGGCGCCTATCCGGAGCCCAATCGCGGCGTGTTCGAGAACAGCCACAACCCGGCCGAGATGGGCGCGTTTCGCGCGCCGAGCCTGCGCAACATCGCCGTCACCGCCCCCTATATGCATGACGGCAGCGTCGCGACGCTGGAAGAGGTGATCGACATTTACGCGGCCGGCGGCCGCAATGTCGCCAGCGGCCCCCTGAAGGGCGACGGCCGCTACAATCCGAACAAGAGCGCGCTGATCGTTCCGATCGAGCTGACGCCCCAGGAAAAGAGCGATCTGATCGCTTTTCTGAAGACTCTGACCGACGACTCCCTGCTGACCTCCCCCCGCTTCGCCGACCCCTGGAAACCAGGTTCGTCCGTGAGCGGATCAACGCGTGCGCCTGCTCAATGAGTTTCAACCTCGAATAGGAAAGATAAGACGATGACCTCCCGATCGACATTGATGCATGGAGCGGCGCTCGGCGCTCTCGCCCTTTTGTCCTCCGCATCCGTCGCGCTTGCACAGCAGTCGCTGCCGACCATCGACGTCGGCGGCCGGCTGCGCACCGGCGCCGGCGTTCGAACCGCGCCGCGCGGGCCCACGACGGCGACGCGGACCGCCCCAACCCCAGCCGTGAGCGATGATTCGGCGCCGAGCGACACGGCATATGCGCCGGGCTTCAGCCCGGAGCGTTTGAAGCTGCCGATCTACCGCGATCCGCCCGGCCAGACGACGACCACGGTCAATCAGAAATTCCTCAAAACCACGCCGATGTTCACCGTGCAGGAAATGCTGCAATACAGCCCCGGCGTGTCCTTCAACCAGGGCTCCATTCCGCGCGACTTTACGATTTCGATCCGCGGCTCCGGCAATCGACTGAACTTCGGCGTTCGCAACATCCAGATGTATGAAGACGGCTTTCCGCTCGTCACCGCCGACGGCAATGGCCGCACCGAAATTCTCGATCCGCACGCCTATAGCGCGATCGACGTCTATCGCGGTCCGTCTTCCGCGATGTTCGGCAATTATGCCTATGGCGGCGCGATCAATTTCCGCACTTTTTCCGGCGCCCAGATTGACGGGGCCGACACCGGCTCGGAAGCCGGCAGCTTCGGCTATATCAACAATTATGTGAGGGTCGGCAAGAAGGTCGGCGATTTCGACGTGGCGTTGTTCGCATCCGACGTGCGCGGCGACGGATTCCTCCTCCACAACGCCTATAGCAATCAGACCGGGAATCTGGTCGCAAAATGGACGCCTGTGCCGACCGATCGATTCACTTTGAAATATCTGTTCAACAATTCGTTTGCCGAGCAAAATCTGACGACGCCGCTGACCACCTATTATCTGAATCCCTTCCAAAACGGGTGCAGCGCTGCGGTCATCGCCAGTCCATACTGCTTCTTCACCATCGCGCCTAGGAATGGCGTGACGGGCGGCGGCGCAGCGTTACCGCAAAGTTTCGCGCAAATGGGCTCTCATCAGCACACTTTGCGCCATATCACCGGCCTGAGGTGGGAGCACGATTTCGACAATGACACGACGCTGCGAACGCAGGTCACCTATAATTATCTCGACAATATCAACGGGACGACGATCCCGCCGCGACTGGGCGTCTTCGGCATTCCCGTGTTGCGCGGCCCCGCCGTCGGCCTCAATGTGACGACCGACATCACCAGTTCTGCGCCCCTGTTCGGCTATCCCGCACGGCACTACCTCGGCTTCGTCTATGAAAATGTCAAATCGACGTTTCGGAGCTTCACGCAAATTGCGAATGTCTGGAACTACGGGATGGTCGGCGGCGCCGCCGGCAAGATCGATTCCTATCATTCGAACATCAGTCTTCGGGCGCGAGAGGAAGTCGCCCTCTCCAAGGATTTGACGGCGGTCGTCGGCTTCAGCTCCAATTGGAACAGGGCCTGGGGCGTCAACACCGTTTACAATTACAGGCAGCCGACGCTGTTGATGAATTTGCCGTCAGAGACAGCGGTGGACAATGACTATTGGAACA
>VGEB01000150.1 GCA_016869435.1 Alphaproteobacteria bacterium
ACTAGGCTTCGCCGAAAGGATCAACGGCGCTCACCACGGCAATTTGCGCCCAATTCGGGAGGTAGCGGTATGGACGGGAAGGATTTCGGCAAGCTGATCGCGGGCCTCGACGATGCTCTGGCCTATGCGAAGGGACATAAAAGCCCTGGCGCGCGCGCTCATCCAGTCCGCTCAGAAAATCGAGCATGGGATGACGCCGACGTGCGCGACGCCTGGATCGAAAGCATCCCAGAAATCAAGGGCGGCGCGCCGGTAATCAAGGGCACGCGCATCACGGCGTATGCCGTCGAAGCGCGGTTGTTGCACGGCGACAGCCTCGACGAGATCGCCGTCGAGAACCCTGATATACCGCGTGAAGCTTTCGTAGCGGCCCTCCTCTTCGCCAAAGCGCATCCCCTCCCCCGCTGAACCCTCGTTGCGGCTTGGGGAAATCCCATGGACGCCTTTGTCAATCACGGTCTCGATTCGGACGCGCAACGCCTGCGGACGCTTCATTGCCTGTCGTCGGTCAATTGAGGAGCCAATGGCTCCGCGAATGGCGGCAACCGACTGACCATAGGTGGCAGCGGTCAGCGCCTGCAGCGGTCGGCAGTGACTAAAAAGATTCGCCGCCCCGACAGTGCCCCGCGATCACATAGAAACCGTTCGTCGTTGGCTCTCGACATTTTGTCGCGTAGCCTATAGGATACAAAATGGTGCTCGAAGTTCGGAAAACGGACGCGTTTGAAAATTGGCTTACAGGGCTGAGAGATCAGCGCGGCAAAGCGAAGATCGTCGGGAGAATCGATCGCTTGGCGCTCGGCAACCCTGGCGACGTCGCGCCCGTTGGAGAGGGCGTGAGCGAGCTGCGGATACATTTCGGCCCAGGCTACAGGGTCTACTTCGTGCGACGCGCAAAGACGGTCGTGGTTTTGCTGTGCGGCGGAGACAAGGGCAGCCAAGAGCGAGACATAGTGCAAGCGAAGTCACTGGCGGCAGAGTTGGAGGATGAGTGACGATGGCCACGAAAACATCGGCGTTCGACAGCGCGGAATATCTCGACAGCCCCGAAGCGATCGAGGCCTATCTGGAGGACGCGCTGGAAAGCAATGATTCCGCGATCGTCGCGCATGCGCTCGGCGTAATCGCTCGGGCGAAGGGCATGTCACGAATCGCCCAAGACGCCGGCCTGTCGCGGGAAAGCCTTTACAAGGCGCTCAGCGCCGACGGCAATCCAGAATTGGCCACCGTGCTGAAAGTGATCAAGGCGCTCGGCCTCAAGCTGACGATTGCGCCGACTCATCATGCGGCCTGACCCTCGCCGAGAAGCCGAGACAGCCTGGACGATTACACAGAGGAGGAACCGCAAGCCGCGACGCGTTCGTCGATCGGCGCCGGTCAACAGCTCGCGCGACGCGAAAGTTCCACACGCATGCCCGAGGCGCGGCCGAAAAGCCGCGTCTCGGATTTCAAGCGAGCGCCTGCTGAGTGGCGACGCGCGAGCCGGCGCTGCGCATCTTCCGAACGGCTGGCAATGAAAATTCCGGCTCGCGTCATTACATGTCTGGCGTGGGAGAAAATCTTGGAGCGCCCGCGACGGTCAAGTCCGACGAGGTGAAGTTTCCTGCCGACGCACGGGAACGGCGGTGGCCGAACCGTGTCGCGGACGCGCGAAGTCCCAAGTATCCAGCGGCGCCGAAATCGAAGAAGGACCGTCCAGCGAGCAAAGGTCGCGTCCATAAAGGGAAGACTCGCAACTGATCGGCGCGTTTCCTGCCCTGCGATATTCCATCAGGCAAAAATGCGGGATGTCGCTTGCGCGAGATGTGCTTGCAAAAGAACCGCGGCGAACGCATCCCTAAGGAATGTTCCCTTGACGACATCAAGAACGATCGCAGCGTTGCTCGAGCCGACGCTTTTGGCAACGGCAGCGATGGTGTTCGTCAACCTCGACTCCATGCCGACGCTCATCGAGGAGTTGTCCAAGAACCCGATGCTGGTCGTGCTTGCCGGCTACGCCGCATTCCTGCCCGGTCTGGCCATCGTGTATTTCCACAATCGATGGACGAGCGGCTGGCCGGTACTCATCACCATTGTCGGTTGGTTCTCGTTGATCGTCGGCCTCTTGCGCATGGTGTTCCCCCTGCAGATCGCGGCGATCGCGGCCAAGATCGGTTCCGCCGCGACCATGGTTCTCCCAGTGATCGCGACCATCTTCCTGCTGATCGGCGGGGCGTTGTGTTACAAGGGTTACGGCAGAATTTGAAATGATCATGCTTTCCAGCGCATGCTGGCCCTCGTCGCCAGCCGTCCGGAAGCCGCGCCAATAGCTTTGTTAGGCGTCATTAAATATCGCAGGAGGCGACTCCCTCTTCCGACTCCTAAGCGACTTCCTCGAGGCGAGCGTGACCGTCGATTGCATGGCGGATCGGCATTCCCCTGTGCGCACCGATCGCCACTCCGACCGGGCCCTCACCTATCCTTGTTTTTCCCAACTCGCGGCGGCCGGGTCTTGCCGATGGCCTTGGCGAGCTCGTTCAAAAGCCAATCGCGTTTGGTTTCGACTTCGGGCATATCCGCCACGAACTGCGCTACTTGCTTTGCGAGTTCGCGGTCTGTGGCGTTCTGAAAATGCCGCAGGTCCTCGGCCTGTTGGCGATAGCCCTCTCTGACAGCCGCCTGCCTTTCCCGCGTCATTGCCTCCCAAGGGCGCGCCGAACGTTTTCCTCCCCGCATTTCCTTCACGAGCTCCTCGCGGGCAAGCCGCTCTACGCGCGGCTGCTCGCTGCGCCCCCTGATCACGCGTATGACGCCCCGCTCGGCTTTTCTGACCTTGCCACGTGTGCGGCGCGGCGTCGCTTCCGCCTCGATGCCGCGCAATCGCAATTCGCCGGCGAACTGTTCGCGCCATGTCGCGAGATCGCCTTTACGCGGATTGAGCCGTTTTCCGTCATAGCCGAGCGAACGCACGGTGAGGTGGACGTGTGGGTGTTCATCGTCGAGATGCTGCACGAAGACGTAATCGTGCAGGCCGCCGAAGGTCGCGATCGCAAAGGCGCGGACGGCGTCCTTGACGGCGAAGGGGTCGGTTCCGGGCGGCATCGATAGAATGATGTTGTGAGACAACGGCCCGTCCCGGCGCCGACTGCCATCTAGTTCCACATCGTCTACCCACCGCGCCTCGATGTCACGCAAGCCCTGCCGTCCTTCCATCACCGTGCCGGTTTCCGCTTCGGCGGCGAGTTCGCCGTTGCGGGTAATATATTCGAGATGGGACTTTAGATGAGCGACGGTCTTGGTCTTGCCGGTGATCTTGACCATCACCTCAGGCGCTTTGGCGACGATCCGCTGCAACTTGGCCCGCATAGCGGGGGTGAGCATCCGGGAGTCGACCGAGCCTGCGTCATAATGCTCATCTCTCCATGTTATTGAAAGTCGAAGGGTAAATTTGACTGATTTGCAGACGGCGGGGATCGCGATGAACGTCTTCTTCGCACATTGGCCTCTTTGACGACATCGT
>VGEB01000151.1 GCA_016869435.1 Alphaproteobacteria bacterium
TTGGCGTGATCGCGGGCCGGTCGGATCTTATTCGCGTCGGCGCGCTCCCCGACCGCGCCGATGAGCCGCCGCGCATTGTCGCGGATGTGCGCCGATTGCGCGACGAAGTGGGGTTTCGTCCGTCGCGAACGCTCGACGAGGGTCTCGCCGAAACCTACGCCTGGTGGCGCGCGCGACTGGCGGAGCGGCCATGACGATGTGTCCCGTCTGTCGCGGAACGAAATCGCTCGGCTTCGAGCGTCGCCCGCGCGTGCCGCTCCTGCAGAACCGTGTATGGCCTGACGCGACGAGCGCGCGAGCGGCGCCCGAAGGCGCGCTCGACATGCGCGTGTGCGAGACTTGCGGCTTCGTGTGGAACGGCGCGTTCGACAGCACGCGAAACATTTACGACGAAGCCTATGACAACGACCAAATGCAGTCGCCACATTTTCGAGAACATACTGACGCGATGCTGCGCGCGATCCTCGAGGGCTTGCCGCAACGCCCGGTGCATCTTGTCGAGGTCGGATGTGGACAAGGCGCCTTTATCGCGCGGTTGGCGTGCGAGGCGCGGCCGCGTTTCGCGTCTCTGACGGGGTTTGACCCCGCCTGGCGGGGCGAGCACGACATCTCGGGCGTGCGCCTGCACAATTGCTATTTTGGTCCGCAAGCGCTGCCTCTGATCGGCGCGCCAGCCGAAGCGGTCGTCTCTCGCCATACGATCGAACATGTGCCCGATCCGCTGGCGTTCCTGGAGACGATGCGCGCGTCGATGAGCGAAGATCGGGAGGCGCGACTCTTTCTCGAAACCCCCGACATTGAATGGATCTTCCGGAATTTCCAGTTGCAGGATCTGTTTTACGAACATTGTTCTCTATTTTCGCCGGATTCGATCGCGACGGCTCTGGAAGCGGCCGGCTTCGAACCGATCCGCATCTCGAAAGTATTCGGCGAACAGTATCTTTGGGCCGAGGCGCGGCCGGGCGCGCGGATGGCCGCAGGACAAGGCTCGCGGGAGGCGCCTGGCGCACTCGGCGCCGAAGCCGCACAGTTCGCCGAACGCCGCAAGGAAATCATTGACGCCTGGCGTTCGCTGGTCGAGGCGCGCGCGGGCGTATCAGACGTATGGCTATGGGGCGCGTCATCGAAAGGCGTAACATTTGCGGCGCTCGTCGACCCGGACGCCAGATGGCTGAAGGGCGCGATCGACATCAATCCGAATAAGGCCGGCCGGTTCATGCCCGTGACCGGCCTGCCCATCGCGGCGCCGGAGGCGCTGCGCGGCGGCGATGTGGTGATCGTAATGAATCCGAATTACAAAGCCGAAATCGCGCGGGACATCGAACGGATGGGCAAGCGCGCCGAAATTTTATGCCTCGGCGAATTCTGACAGGAACAGACGATGAAAATAGAGATCGACACGAACAAGCAGGAAATCATCGTCGACGACGAGCGGAGGATTCCGCTTTACTCTGATGAAGGTTTTGCGATCGCGCGCGACCTTTGGGTAAAGGTCGGTTGGAATCAGAAATACAACTATACATTCACCTGGTTCGGCGCCCCGATCATCCAGTTGCCCGACGACATGATCCGCTTTCAGGAAGTGGTGTTCGATCTTAAGCCCGATGTGATTATCGAGACGGGCGTAGCGCATGGCGGATCGCTGATTTTTTCCGCGAGTCTATGCAAGTTGATCGACAAGGGCCGCGTGATCGGCGTCGATATCGAAATCCGACCGAAGAACCGCGCCCGCATCGAACAGCACCCATTGAGCGGGATGATCACGCTGCTGGAGGGTTCCTCCACCGCTCCGGAAATTGTCGACAAGGTCAAGGATATGGTTCGACCGGGCGACAAGGTGTTGGTGGTGCTCGATTCCGATCACAGCTACGCGCATGTCGCCGCGGAGCTTGCCGCCTATAGTCCGCTCGTCACTCCAGGGTCTTATATCATCGCGACCGACGGCGTGATGCGCGACCTGGTGGAGACGCCACGCGGCCATGCGCATTGGGCATCCGACAATCCCGCGAACGCGGCCGAGGATTTCGCGCGCAGCAATTCCAACTTCGTGATCGAGGAGCCGGCATGGAAGTTTAGCGAGTCGACGGTGCACGGCAATGTCACGCATTGGCCGAGCGCTTGGTTGAAACGCGTTTCATAGCCAGGGCAGGCGGATGGGCGGAGCAACAGGCGCATGACCGAACCGCATTTCAGCGTCGTTATTCCCACGCGCGAGCGCGCGGCGACATTGCGCTCGACGCTTGTCGCGTGCCTTGCGCAAGATTTTGACGACTACGAAATCGTCGTCTGCGACAATTGCAGTTCGACACAAACTCGCGAGGTCGTCGAGGCAATCGACTCGCCGAAGATCGTCTATCACCGTTCCCCCGTCGCTCTTTCCATGCGCGATAACTGGAACCTTGCCTACAGCCTCACGCGCGGCAAATACGTCACCTATATCGGCGACGACGATTCCCTCATGCCGTTCGCTTTTTCGACGCTGCGGGGGCTGTTCGCGCGCCAGAACGTTAAGGCGATCCGATGGGACGCCGCGATCTATTCATGGCCGAATATCGCGCGCGCCGATCTTGCGGATCATCTTCAAGCGCCTCTCGCACGTACGAATGAGCGGATCGATGGGCGCAAGGCGTTGACCGACGTTTTAGCGGGTAGCGCTCCGGCGACGATCCTGCCGAACATTTATCACGGATGCGTTGCGCGAGAGGTTCTGGAGACGACACGCGCGCGTGCGGGCCACGTATTTGGTAGCTTCTATTGCGACACATATTCCAGCTTCGCCGTCGCTTATCTGGCGGGAGAGTACCTGTCGCTCTCGGCGCCGCTGTCGATCAGCGGCTTCTCCGCTTCGAGCAACCATATCGCGTTCAGCTTCCTGCGCAGCAAGCATGAAAACGCGCAAACGTTGCGTGACGATAACGACGCCGCCGGCCTGCGCCTGCACCCAAGCGTGCCCGATCTGCCTTCGGGATTCGTTTGCGTCGCGGATTCCTTTCTTCGCGCCAAGGCGGATCTTTTTCCCAACGACCCGGTAACCCTGGATCGCCAGGCGATGATCGAGAGGTTTCTGCTGTCTCCGCCGATCGACGATATTGACGAATGGCCGGGGATTGAACGGGAACTGCGGCGATCCCTGTCCGACGATGCTGCGCTGGTTTCGTGGTTCGACAGGCGCATCGAGAATTTTACGCCCCAGCCGTCGCCCCGCGACAGTTATCGTCCCAATTTGGAAGGCATACACGTCCAGCGTTTGTTTCTCGACGCGCGCAAATATGGCGTGAAGGACATTGCCGGCGCGACGCGACTAACGTCGCGCCTGCTAGGCTATCAGGGAAAGACGCCCGAATGGATTGCCGGCCTTGCCCCCGCCGATTCCGGCGTGAGCGCCTTCTACCGCCAAAAGCGACTTGAGCTGCTGCTGAAACTCCTGAAGGCGCCAAGTCTGTTGGGATCGGCGCGCCTTCCAACGCAAAGCGAGCGTTCC
>VGEB01000152.1 GCA_016869435.1 Alphaproteobacteria bacterium
CGTCGACGCCATCGAAGTGGACGACAAGGTCATCCGCATCCACGGCTCAAAGGCCAGTCTGGAACAGGCCGTTATGGCCGGAGAACAAATCGGCAAGGGTGTTCGCGGTTTTATACGCAAATGGCGCGCCCAAGGGGATTCGAACCCCTGTTTTCGCCGTGAAAGGGCGACGTCCTAGGCCTCTAGACGATGGGCGCTTGCCGCGCGGCCGCGTCATGGCGGCGCGAGGGCTGTATAGAGGCGCGACGGGCGCAAGACAAGGCCGGCAGCCGGGCGCCATATCGCCGCGTCTTTGCGGTCTGCGCTAGGCCGACGGGCGCGGCCGCGCGGCGCGGCGGCGGCGTCAGAGCGCCTCAGTTTGCGCCCCCTCCGGCGAAGCCCTAAAGCATCGCGGCGATGCTGACCATCAACGATCTCGTCTACCGGCTCGGCGGCCGGCTGCTCTTCGACCATGCCGGGGTTTTTCTGCCCGGCCGGTCGCGCGCGGGCTTCGTCGGCCGCAACGGCGCCGGCAAGACGACGCTGTTCCGGCTGATCGGCGGCGAGATCGCGCCCGAAAGCGGCGCCATTTCGCTCCCCTCGCGCACAAGGCTCGGGCGCGTCGAGCAGGAGGCGCCGGGCGGCCCGACGGCGCTCATCGATTTCGTGCTCGCGGCGGACCTTGAGCGCGCCGAACTCATGGCGCGGGCCGAGGCCGCGCATGATCCGCATGACATCGCCGACATTCAAACGCGGCTCGCCGACATCGACGCCCATTCGGCGCCGGCCCGCGCCGCCGCCATCCTGCATGGCCTCGGCTTCGACGCGGCGGCCCAGCGCCGGCCCCTGTCGGAATTTTCCGGCGGCTGGAGGATGCGCGTGGCGCTGGCGGCGGTGCTGTTCGCGCAGCCCGACCTGCTGCTGCTCGACGAGCCCACCAACTATCTCGATCTCGAAGGCACGCTGTGGCTCGTCGACTATCTGTCGCGCTATCCGGCGAGCGCGATCGTCATCAGCCATGACCGCGATCTGCTCGACGCCGTCGCCACGCATATTCTGCATCTCGAGCGCGGCAGGCTGACGCTCTACAAGGGCGACTATTCTTCCTTCGAAAAACAGCGGCGGGAGGCGCAACTTCTCGCCGCGAAGGGCGCCAGGAAGCAGGAAGAGCAGCGCAAACATCTGCAAGCTTTCGTCGACCGCTTCCGCGCCAAGGCGACGAAGGCGCGCCAGGCGCAGTCGCGTCTGAAGCTTCTTGCCAAAATGGAGCCCGTCGCGGCCATCGTCGACGACGCCGTCCTGCCGATTCATCTGCCGTCGCCAGAAAAACCGCTGTCGCCGCCGATCATCGCGCTGGAGAGAGCGGCGGTCGGTTATGGCGATCGCATCGTGCTGTCGCGGCTGTCGCTGTCGATCTCGAATGACGATCGCATCGGACTGCTCGGCGCCAATGGCAATGGCAAATCGACCTTCGCTAAACTGCTCGCCGGACGACTTGCGCCCTGCGCCGGCGAGATGGTGCGCGCGCCAAAGCTCGGCGTTGGATTTTTCGCGCAGCATCAGATCGACGAGCTGAACGAGAGCGAGACGCCTTACGCCGTCTTCGCGCGACTGATGCCGGGCGCCGCCGAGGCGCGCATCCGCGCCCGCGCCGCGCAGACCGGATTTTCCGGCGCGCGCGCCGATACGCCGATCGCCAGTCTTTCGGGCGGCGAAAAGGCGCGGCTGCTGCTCGGCGTCGCCGCTTTCGACGCGCCGCATCTTTTGATCCTCGACGAGCCGACGAACCATCTCGACATCGACAGCCGCGCTGCGCTGATCGAGGCAATCAACGATTATGAAGGCGCCGTCATTCTGGTCTCGCACGACCGCTATCTGCTGGAGGCCTGCGCCGATCGGCTGTGGCTGGTCGACGAGGGAACGGTTCGCGCCTTCGACGGCGACATGGACGATTATGCGCGGCTGGTGCTCTCAAAATCGCGCGACGATGAGCCAAGGCGCGTCCCCGTTGTGCCGGCGCAAGAGGCGGCAAAGCAAGAAGCGGCAAAGCAGCAGGCGCCAACGCGTCGCGACGCGGGCCAGACGCGCCGCAAGCTCGCGGCGGCGGAGGAGCGCGTCGAGAAATTCGCGCAGCTTCTCGCCCGCGTCGACGAAACGCTCGCCGCCCCCGACGCCTTCGCCCGCAATCCGCACGAGGCGGCGCGGCTCGCGTCGCAGCGCGAGGAATTGGCGCAGGCGCTCGCCGCCGCTGAGGAGCAATGGCTGGAGCTCGCCGCGGAGGTTGAAGCGTAAGCGCTCCCGCCCGGCGCGTCGCCGAATTTTCCCGCCTATCGTCGGGTGTTGTCGGGCGGGAAGGGTCGGGAAGCGCTCAAGTTTCGCATCAAACTTTTGCACGCCGGAAGCTACTGAAAAACAAGGGTTCGGTGGATGCTGCAAAATTCTTGTGCTTCTTGGGCGGACAGGTTTAGGGGAAGAATTTATAGCCCCGAGCCTTCGTGCACCGGGGAATCTTGTCCATTTGATCGCGGATCAGTTGTAGCCTTTCGTCGAGCCACATCTTTGAAATAACCTCCACAAGCTCAATCGTCACCGTGCCTGCCTTTGGTTTTCCAAATTTGTGCAGCGTCAGCGGAAACGTTTCAGAGAGTGAAGTAAGCCGACCATGAGCTATTGCATCCCTGATATTGACGACGGAACGATCAACAGAAAACATCTTCTCCGGCGGAGTCAGCGTGGAATTATAAGCATCGATCAAATCACCCAAGCTCATGAAGTTTGTCAGGTGGGTTTCTTGAACCGTCCCAGCCGATGAGGCTGGGAATTCTAATTTCTCTCCGTTCGCCTCGCACAAAAAAACACGCAACAAGAGTTCCAATGAATGTAGATTTCCTATGATCTTACCGATCCCAATGACATGTTCCGTGCCTTCCATTTCATGCTCCTCATACTGCCTCACCCCACGTCAGCCGCATAAGCCGCCAATATGGAACCAGCGGCTTTCGTCGTTATTGAGCCTGTCGCCTGCAGGTTCGACGATGCGACACAACGCAGCGTTTCCGGCGGAAATATCTTGGCGGCGGTTCCGGCCTGCGCCGCGCGTTCAACTTCATGATGCTGCTGGCTGCGACGTTTCCCCGCTCGATGACTTCGCGCTCCATGGCGCAAAGCTGGTCGCACGGGGTCCGCTTTCAACTCATAAAGTCAATCGGCGCCTGCGGGATGCAGGGCTTCGAACTCGGGTTAGTTTCTGCTCACTTTCAGCCGTCATGCCCGGCCTTGTGCCACGGCTGTCCGGTTGAGTTTTGTGTGGACAGGGCGCACGGCATTGATTCCTCTTGGTCCGAATCGTTTGGCGACGGGTTCGGACACGAGAAGGAAGCAAGGCCGTGCGGCATCAAAATAGCGTAT
>VGEB01000153.1 GCA_016869435.1 Alphaproteobacteria bacterium
TCTTCGGGCCGCCAGGTCTATGGCGGACAGGCCGTGGCGCAGGCCCTCGTCGCCACGACTCGCACCGCGCCCGCAGACCGTCCGGTTCATTCGCTGCACGGCTATTTTGTCCTCGCCGGCGATCCGGGGACGCCGATCGACTTCGCGGTCGAACGCGTGCGCGACGGCAAGAGCTTCACGACGCGGCGGTGCAACGCGACTCAGCGCGGAGTTACAATCTTTTCGATGGAGGCGTCGTTTCAGCGCCGCGAACAGGGCCTGACGCACGCCGCCCCCATGCCGGACGCGCCGGACCCCGAAAGCCTCGACGACATGCACGTGCTGGTCGAGCGCTTTCGCGCCTTCCTTCCAGAGCAGGTCGAGAGCTGGCTCAAAAGGCGAAATGCGCTCGACATGCGGGTCGTCGCGCCTAGCGACATGTTTTTTCCCGAACGTCGGGCCGCCGGCCAGATGATCTGGTTTCGTGTGCGCGGCGCGCTGCCCGACGACTCCGCCGTCCACACCGCGCTGCTCGCCTATCTTTCCGACATGACTCTGCTCAATACGGCGCTGCTCGTTCACGGCCTGACGATCTTCGATCCGAAGTTTCAAGTCGCGAGTCTGGATCACGCCCTGTGGATTCATGAATCGCCGCGCGTCGACCAATGGCTGCTCTACGCCCAGCAAAGCCCCTGGGCCGGCGGCGCTCGGGCGCTGACGCGCGGTCAGATCTTCAGTCACAAAGGCAGGCTCGTCGCCTCTGTGGCCCAGGAAGGGCTCGTGCGTCCACGCGGCGCCTCGGGATTGTAACGCCTGCCCTTCGCGTAGGCGCCTGTGGCAATTTTGCGCAAATTATAGGCGCCAAATGAGTCGCCGGGAAGCGCACGCATCAGAGTGGCGCGGGCGCTGGCGAGGCTGCCATAGCGGAGGCCGGCAAAGGGCATAGCCGAACCTTGGCGACTATCGAGACGCGTCAAAGCGGCGAGAAATGATCGCTGATCGGCGGCGCGAGGCGTCAGCACGGCTGGCACGCCATTTGAAAGCCCCCCGTCGCCGACGCGGCGGCGACCTCCCCCGCGAACCGCGACCAAGACGCCGTCGTCAATGCGAGCGGCGCTCGCCAACGTGGTCGATAACAACAGGATTGGCAGATGAAAATCGTGACAGCGATCATCAAGCCGTTCAAGCTCGATGAGGTCCGCGACGCGCTGACCAACATCGGCGTGCACGGCCTTACCGTGACAGAAGTCAAGGGCTACGGACGTCAGAAGGGACATACGGAAATTTATCGTGGCGCCGAGTATGCGATCAGCTTCTTGCCTAAGCTCAAAATCGAAGTCGCCGTTGACGCGGCGGTCCTCGATCAGGTGATCCAGGCAATCTCCAACACAGCGCGAACCGGACAGATCGGCGATGGAAAGATTTTCGTCACGCCGCTCGAACGCGCCATCCGAATCCGCACCGGCGAAACCGACGCCGACGCGCTTTGATCGCCTCCCCGCAACATCAGGAGCTCTCACCCATGAAACTTCCTTCGCTTCGAAGCGCTTCTGTCGCTTCGGCCATCGCGGGAGCGGCGATTTCGGCATTGTTGGCGTTTCCGGCCTTGGCCGCGAACGACCCGACCCCTAATCCTGGCGACACCGCCTGGTTGCTGACCTCGTCGGCCTTAGTGCTGATGATGTCGATCCCGGGCCTCGCGCTCTTCTATGGCGGCCTGGTGCGCGCCAAGAACATGCTGTCGATCCTGTCGCAAACCTTCGCGATCGTCGCGCTCGTCGGCGTGATCTGGACGATCTACGGCTATTCGCTCGCCTTCGGCGACGGCGGCTCGCTGAGCAATTACATCGGCGGCTTCAACAAGCTGTTCCTGAAAGGCGTGACGGCCGCCTCCAACGCGGCAACCTTCACGCCGGGGCACGTCGTTCCGGAATACGCCTATTTCGTCTTCCAGATGACCTTCGCGATGATCACGCCGGCGCTGATCATCGGCGCCTTCGCCGAGCGCATGAAATTTTCCGCCGTGCTGCTCTTCGTCGCCTTCTGGGTGACGGTCATCTACTTCCCAATCGCGCATTGGGTGTGGGGCGTCGCCGATCCGAACGCGCTGGTCGACGCCGCGACTCAACTCGCCGCGGCTGCCGACGAGGGGGCCAAAGCCGCGGCGCAGGCGAAGATCGACGAGATCAACGCCGCCGTGGGCTGGCTCGCCGGCAAGGGCGCGCTGGACTTTGCGGGCGGCACGGTGGTGCATATCAACGCCGGCATCGCCGGTCTCGTCGGCGCCATCATCGTCGGCAAGCGCATCGGTTATGGCAAGGAAGCCTTGCCGCCGCATTCGCTCACCCTGTCGATGGTCGGCGCCTCGCTGCTGTGGGTCGGCTGGTTCGGCTTTAACGCCGGCTCAAATCTCGAGGCGAACGGCACGACGGCGCTTGCCTTCGTCAACACCATGGTGGCGACCGCGGCGGCGGCGCTGTCCTGGATGATCGTCGAGTGGCTGGTGAAGGGCAAACCTTCCATGCTGGGCCTCATCACCGGAGCGGTCGCGGGCCTCGTCGCGGTGACGCCGGCGTCAGGCTACGCCGGACCGGTGGGCGCGATCGTGCTCGGCCTTGCGGTTTCGCCGATCTGCCTCTTCTTCGTCGACTTCGTGAAGAAGATGGTCGGCTACGACGACGCGCTCGACGTGTTCGGCGTGCACTGCATCGGCGGCATCACCGGCGCGCTCGCAACGGGTATTCTGGTCAATCCAGATCTCGGCGGCGTCGGCATCACCGACTACACCAATCTCGAAACTTACGCCGGAACCTATGACATGGTCGCGCAGATGAAGGCGCAGGGAATCGCTGTCGTCGCCACGCTGCTGTGGTCGGGCGTCGGTTCGGCGATTCTCTACAAGCTCGTCGATGTCATCATCGGTTTGCGGCCCACGCCCGATCAAGAGCGCGAAGGCCTCGACATCACCGATCACGGCGAGCGCGCTTACAACTACTGAGAGTTCAGTCTCCTGGCACGACGCGAAGCGGCGCCCACGGGCGCCGTTTCATTTTGTCAGTTGGCGCGCAACGATTGTCCCCTCTCCCCGCGACGAGCGGGGAGAAGCGACCGTGAGCACATTAGACAGGAAGGGCGGCCATACCTCCCCCTTGACGGGGATCGTTGCGAAATTGGCGTTTCGGGCAGCGGCTTCGATTGATGGGTGGTTCTCCCATTGGGCTCTCTCGTCGCGCTGTGTTGGCGTGAAGGGCGCATCAGACCCCAATTCCTTGCGCTCAGGCGAGCTTGAGCGCCCGTTGCATGTTGTAGGCGAGGCCCAGAAGCTGGAGGTGGCTTTCGTTTCGGCACATGCCGCAGTAGCGCACGCGGGCATAGCCGAACCATCGCTTCAA
>VGEB01000154.1 GCA_016869435.1 Alphaproteobacteria bacterium
GCTCGCAAAGCGCATGGCGAACGCCGTCCCATCGAACGAGCATCTTGCTCAAACCGCGAAAGCCGCATAGCATTCAGGCCAGCAACGCCGATTTCCGCTTTTCAACATCAAGCGGGACATCCCCTCGGCCGCCGCTCGCATCAACGGCTTAGCCCGCTCGGGTGTCGCGCGTTCGATGGAACTGACGGGAAAGGTGCGTCTCGATGACGGCAAGCTCGACATTTTCCACCGCTCGGCGCGGCATTCGCCGACCCCCAGCCCCGCTCACTTGGCCGGCTGGGGCTATGGGCTTGCCGAAAACCGTCAGTCGGGTGAAGATAGGCTCACAATCGCTGGCCATCTGGCGAATGTGGGCTTAAGTCAAACGGGCGATAATGGACTGACCGCAGATTGTCCCTTTGTAGGCGATTGGTACGCAGATCGGCTATCGCGCCTGCTGCGGTCCAATCTCTTGTATCCTTGCCCAAATTGTAACGCGCCCGGATTACCTCGGGCTCACTTTTCGCTACTTCGTTAATGCGGCTCCATATTTCATCAGTCGTCATGCTCAGTGTGAACTCATCTCTCGCGGTAACAATGCCGACACAGTTGACTACAAAAACATCTTCCACACTCCAACCTGTGTCATAAATTTCCTTAAGATGAGCGTTCTGAACGATGAACGGCCAGTTAGGCTCAGCCACGCGCAACTCTACACGATCAATTGATTGGATTTCAGAGTTCGCCAGCGTCCTATATTTTTCGATGCGCTTTCCCCAAAGATCTCCTCTGTGGATGCAGCGCGTGACTCCGCGTTTCTTGATAAACAAACTTATCGCAACTCCCTGTTCGATATCAAAGACGTTCTCGTCCTTGGAACCGTCCGGTGCACGTTCTTTCTTCTTCGCAAACCCATGGAGGTCAATTACTAAAATCTGATCGAATGTGCGCATAAGAGATTGTCGCATGCCACGGCATGTCGCGTTGTCGAGCCATGAATGATTGGTGATTATCCCAACGATCCCTTCGTCAACAGCATCCAATTTCAACTGAGCGAAGCGAATAAATTTAACGTAGTCGTCGCTCAGCGCGCGAGGATTTTTTTCCCCGAGGGGCACTTGTCTTGGATTGCCGCCGTCGTCCAATTGTTCGATGAATCGATACCCATTTATTGCCGTCGTGATAAAAGCGCCGTTGTTTTTCGACTCATAGGAGTACGGCGGGTTCCCCAGGATCACCAGTATCGGTTTTTCCTTCACCGCCTGCGCGGCTTCGACTTCCGCCGAAATCGCCGGCAGCAGGAAATTCTTCTGCGGCTCGATCGGCTCCAGCGTGTTGGTGAGAAACACTTGCAGCCGCTCATCGTCCTTGAGCGGATGGCCTCGGTCGCGCAGGAATTGCGACAGTTTCAGATGCGCGATGGTGTAGGGCGCGATGAGATATTCGAAACCGTAGATGTTCTTCAAAATATGTTCGCGCACGATCGGGTCGGCGCGGCCCTTGTCGGCGCCGCCGATATTGTCGAAGATGCGTTGAAACACTTCGAGCAGAAACGTACCGGTGCCGCAGGCGAAATCGAGCACGGTGACGCGTTTCGAATCCGCGAGGCCCTCGCGAATGCCGAAACTGTCTTTCAATATGTCGTCGACCGCGCGGACGATGAAATTCACGATCGGCGGCGGCGTGTAATAGACGCCGCGGCTCTTGCGCATCTTGGCGTCATAGGCCTTCAGATAGTCTTCGTAGAAATAGATGAAGGGATCGCGCTCGAAGAGCCGATGCTCTTCTTCATCGGCCGCGCGAACCTTGCGATTGATCGCTCTGCGGGCGCGGAAGGACAAATCCTCGTGAATGGCGGGAAGATCGAGGCCGTTGACGATGGAGAGCACTTCCTCCACCACCCATCGCACGTCGCGATAGTCGTCCTTCTCCAGCTCGGAGAGGAAATCGACCAGTTCGCGAATGAGGCGGAAGGAGCCAGGGATGAATTCCTCGGCGTTTCGCAGCGTCACCTGCTTCTCGTCGGAATTGAGCCGCGCGAGAAACAGGCCGTACGCCAGCATTTGCGCGAAGGCGTCGGCGAAATCGGCCGTCGTCAGTTCGTGAAACACCTGATCGCGAAAAATCTGGAAGAGTCCGAAGAGCCGCTCCTCCTGATGCTCGCGTTCCTGGCGGATCAATTCCTCGCTTAAGAATTCGCGCAGCAGCTTGCTGCGGGTCGCAAGCGCCAGCGCCAATTGCTGCGCGCGGCCAATGCCCTCGGGCGCTTCGGAGAAGAACGCCGATATGAGCTTGCCGACGGCTTCCGCGCGCTCCGGGGCGATGCGAATTTTGCGGGCGTCGAGGTCGGTCGGGAAGGCGAGCGCTTCGCGCGCCTTTACATGCGCGCCATCGATCCAAATCCACTGCAGATAATCGGTGAGGATGATGTTGTCGGAGAGTTCGCGATAGCGCTTGATCTGGTCGGACTTGAGTATCCTGTCGAGATTCGTCCCGATTTCCTTGACCTCGACATAGCCGAGGATCATGCCATGGCGTGAAATCTTGAAATCCGGCGCGCCCTTGTCTCTCTCTCGCTTGGGTTCATGCTGGACCCGCAGGCCTGTGTGCGCATCCTTGGCGAATTGGCCCAGCAGCGTTTCAAGAGCCGCGCGACCGGTATGCTCGGTGTGCTCGGCGAGCGGCGTTTCGCGCAGTTTCAAAAGATAGGATTCAAAACGATCGATCATTGATTCCGCTTATGCGCGCCGTCCCGAGCGCCGTCAACGCGACCCTTGCCGCAATCGGGGCGCGCGCGTGCTACAAGCGGGGCGATGGCTTTCGGATATTAGCCCCGTCCCATGCGCGCCTGTCTAATCCTCGATTCCGACTCCGGCGATGAGGCGTTCGCCGCCGCGCTCGCTTGCGGCGCCGACGCCCTCCTGATGCGGCTTGGCCCGTGCGCCGAGGACGACGCGCGGCGCGGCGCCCGCGCGCGCGCCTGTGCGCTGATCGACGTGGCGCGAGCGAAGAGCGGTGCGCCGAAGCTCTTCGTCGAAGTCGCGCCGCTCGACAGCGTTCTCATTGAGACCGATCTCGATGCGCTGTTCGGCCCCGGACCGGACGGGGTCTTTCTTCCCGCCCGCGACGGCGCCGTCGGTGTGCAGCGCCTCGCGGTCAAGCTCGCCGTGCGCGAGGCGCGGGCCGGCCTTGCCGATGGCGCGACCCGGATCGTCGCCCTCGTCGGCGCCGATCCGGCCGGCGTTCTGGCGCTGGCAAGCTTTTCCGGCGGCTCGCCGCGTCTCGCGGCGCTGGCCTTCGACGACGCCGGGCTTCGCGCCGCGCTC
>VGEB01000155.1 GCA_016869435.1 Alphaproteobacteria bacterium
AAGTCGACGAGGACGGGAATGCGGCGGGAAGCCTCGACGACTTCCTGCATGAAGTTGGCTTCGCTGACGTCGATGCAATGCATGGCCATGGTGGGGTTCTCGCTTTCGAACGGCGATTTTACCCGAGTGCGTCGGGGGAAGATTTGATGCGCGGGCGGGTATAATTGCGCTTTACGGAATCCCCTCCTGCCATGCCCGAAGTCCTCAAGCTGCGCGGCGCCGCCGCCTTCTCCGCCAACCGCCTCGCCCGCCTCACCCGGAACGTCCAGGCCGTCCTGCCCAGGCTGAAGGGGCTGGCCGCCGAGCACTGGTATTTCGTCGAGCTGAATGCACCCCTGGCGCCGGCCGACCTGGCGCGGCTGAAGGAACTGCTCGGCGCGCACCCGAAGGGGAATGAACCGGCCGGTACGCTGAAGCTGGTGACGCCGCGCCTCGGCACCATCTCGCCCTGGTCCTCGAAGGCGACCGAGATCGCGCGCCAGTGCGGCTTCGCGGCGGTGACGCGCATCGAGCGCGGCACGGCCTTCCACCTCGACGCCAAGGGCGACCTCGCCGCCGCACGGCCCCTGCTGCACGACCGCATGACCGAGTCGGTGCTCGAATCGCTGGATGATGCAGAGGCACTATTCCGTCACTACGCGCCGCAGCCGCTGGCCACGGTGGACGTCGTCGGCCGCGGCCGCGCCGCGCTGGGTGCCGCCAACGGCGAAATGGGCCTGGCGCTGTCGGAGGACGAGATCGACTACCTGGTCGATGCTTTCACGAAGGCCGGACGCAACCCGACCGACGTCGAGCTGATGATGTTCGCCCAGGCGAACTCCGAGCACTGCCGGCACAAGATCTTCAACGCCGACTGGATCGTCGACGGACAGAAGCAGGCGCACTCCCTCTTCGGCATGATCCGCGAGTCGCACAAAGTCAGTCCCGGCGGCACGGTGGTGGCGTACTCCGACAACGCCGCCGTGATCGAGGGCGCGGTCGCGCAGCGCTTCCATCCCGGCGCCGGCGGCGCCTACGCCTACTCGGAAGAACTGACGCACTACCTCGCCAAGGTCGAGACGCACAACCATCCGACCGCCATCTCGCCCTTTCCGGGCGCGGCCACCGGCTCCGGCGGCGAGATCCGCGACGAGGGCGCGACGGGGCGCGGCTCCAAGCCGAAGGCCGGCCTGTGCGGCTTCACCGTCTCCAACCTGAACATCCCCGGCTATGCGCAGCCGTGGGAGGGCCGCTACGGCAAGCCCGAGCGCATCGCTTCGGCGCTCGACATCATGATCGAGGGGCCGATCGGCGCGGCCGCCTTCAATAACGAGTTCGGCCGGCCGAACCTCGCCGGTTATTTCAGGACGTTCGAGCAGGAAGTGGCGGGCGAGGTGCGCGGCTACCACAAGCCGATCATGATCGCCGGCGGCGTCGGCAACATCGCCGCGCGCGATGCGCACAAGATCGAGTTCCAGGCCGGCGCGCTGCTCATCCAGTTGGGCGGCCCTGGCATGCTGATCGGCCTCGGCGGCGGCGCCGCCTCGTCGATGACCACCGGCACCAACACCGCCGACCTCGATTTCGCCTCGGTGCAGCGCGGCAACCCGGAGATCCAGCGCCGCGCGCAGGAGGTGATCGACCGGTGCTGGCAGTTGCAGGACAAGAACCCGATCCTTTCCATCCACGACGTCGGCGCCGGCGGCCTTTCCAACGCCCTGCCCGAACTGGCGCACGGCGCCGGCTGCGGCGCGCATTTCGCGCTGCGCCGCGTGCAGATCGAGGAGCCCGGCATGTTGCCGCGCGAGATCTGGTGCAACGAGGCGCAGGAGCGCTACGTGCTGGCCATCGCGCCGGAGCGCCTCGACGAGTTCCGAGAAATCTGCGAACGCGAGCGCTGCCCCTTCGCCGTGCTCGGCGAAGCCACTGCGGACGGTCGGCTGGTGGTGAGCGATGCCCACTTCGGCAACAACGCCGTCGACATGGACATGGAGGTCCTGCTCGGCAAGCCGCCGAGGATGACGCGCGACGTCGCGCGCAGGGCGCGCCACCTGCCGCCCTTCGACGTCGCCGACATCGACCTCAAGGACGCCGCCTGGCGCGTGCTGCGCATGCCGTCCGTGGCCTCGAAGCATTTCCTCGTCACCATCGGCGACCGCACCGTGGGCGGCATGACCGCGCGCGACCAGATGGTCGGGCCGTGGCAGGTGCCGGTGGCCGACTGCGCCGTCACCACGCTGTCCTACCGGGGCTATCTCGGCGAGGCTTTCGCCATGGGCGAGAAGACGCCGCTGGCGCTGATCGACGCGCCGGCCTCGGGCCGCCTGGCGGTGGGCGAGGCGGTGACCAACCTCGCCGCAGCCCTGATCGGCGACATCGGCAAGATCAAGCTCTCCGCCAACTGGATGGCCGCCGCCGGACACCCCGGCGAGGATGCCGCGCTGTTCGACACCGTCAAGGCGGTCGGCCTCGAGTTCTGTCCGCAGCTCGGCATCAGCATTCCCGTCGGCAAGGATTCGCTGTCCATGAAGACGGCGTGGGAGGAGGGTGGTGGCAAGAAGCAGGTCACCGCGCCGCTGTCACTCATCATCTCCGCCTTCGCCGCCTGCGCCGACGTGCGCAGGACGCTGACGCCGCAACTGCGCACCGACGCCGGCGACACCGACCTCGTGCTGGTCGACCTCGGCCAGGGCCGACACCGCCTCGGCGGCTCCGCCTTCGCCCAAGCCTACCATTCGATGGGCGAGCATGCGCCGGACGCCGACGCCGCGCTGCTCAAGGGCTTCTTCGCCGCCATCCAGGAACTGAATCGGGCCGGCCTGCTGCTCGCCTACCACGACCGCTCGGACGGCGGCCTTTTCGCCGCCGCCTGCGAGATGGCCTTCGCCGGCCACTGCGGCATCTCGCTCAACCTCGACACGCTGTGCTTCGATCCGCTCATGAACGATGCCGACGGGCTGGAGCGCAAGCCCGAGCTGGCGAGAGGCCGCCTCCGCGACCGGGTCATGGGTGCCCTCTTCGCCGAGGAGCTGGGCGCGCTCGTGCAGATCCGCCGCGATGACCGTGCCAAGGTGATGCAGGTGCTGCGCACGCACGGCCTCGCCGCCTGCGCGCACACCGTCGGCGAACTCAACACGGCCGACGAGGTCCGCGTCTGGCGCAA
>VGEB01000156.1 GCA_016869435.1 Alphaproteobacteria bacterium
GCCAGCCGCGCTACGTCATCGAGCAGCAGGTCGGCAACTACGACTGGTACCGAACGCAATGGGATGTGTCCGCGCCGGTCCAGCAAGCGGAAGGGCTTGCGTATCGCGTCACCGGCGCCTACCAGAACTGGGGCTCGTTCCGCAACTTTCGGAACGGTTCACAGAAATTCTTCATCGCGCCGGTCGTGAGCTACCGGCCGACAGAGTGGACGGACTTCACCGCCGACGCACAATTTCAAACACAAAGCACCGCTGCGGAAGTCGGTTTGCCCCCGATCGGCCCCAATCTGCCAGACATTCCGCTCAATGTTTCGCTCAATGAACCCAATGAGCCGAAGACCCGAAGCAATCAACTCTACGTCGGCTATCGCTTCCGTCAGAATCTGAACGAAAACTGGAAGGTGACGAATCGGTTTCTCTATTCGCAGTTGAGATCGCCCGCAAACCCCGTGCTGACGGCCGCTTGCCAACCGTTTTTCTGTATCGATCCGACGACGTTCCAATTTCAACGACAGGCCGCGGCTCAGTCGATCAATGCCTATTCGTTTTCGACCAACATCGATATCGAGGGCAAGTTCCAAGCGCTCGGCGGAGATCACATCTTCCTGACGGGTCTCGACTATTACAGTGGGAATTTCAACTACTACGCTGGGACCTCGTACGACGGCTTCTCGCCGCCGAACGTTCCGTTCAACCTCGTGCCGCTCAATCCTTTCGCGCCTGTCTATGGGCTCGTGCCGTCTTCCTTCTATCAGGCCGGAATCATCGGTGCGGGTTACAAATTTCATTCGTCGTCGGTCACGCGACAAAAAGGCTTTTATGTTCAGGACTATGTGACCTGGTTCGATCGTCTGCATGTGTTGGCGGGCGTCAGATATGACGTCGCCGATCAGACGAATGGGAACGTCTTCACCTGTTGCTCCGGCGATCCTGCTTTCGATTACAGCGCGACCAAGGAAGAGGCGATAAGAAACCGTCTGGATGCGCCGACGGCGATCGACAGGGCATGGACCCCAAGAGCCGGCGTCGTTTTCGACATTCTTCCTCAGTTGAACGTCTACGGCAGCTACTCCAGGTCCTTCGGGCTGAACAACGGGCTCGGCGAAAACAGGCAGCCTCTGGCGCCACAATTTGGTCAGCAGTGGGAAGTCGGGGCAAAGGCGGAGCCGCTGCCGGGTCTGACGGCGACGCTCGCCTTTTATCAGATTACCCGCTCGAACGTGCCCGTTCCAACCCTCTCCGCTGGATTTGGCGTTTCCGCCCTATCCGGTCAGCAACGCAGCCGCGGCGTCGAGCTTGACGTTATTGGCGCGATAACTGACCGCCTCGCCATTGTCGCGAACTATTCGCATATCGACGCCAAAGTGATTTCCGATGATGTCGTCAATCGGCTCAACCCTTTTGGACTATTGGATCCGACGGTTTACGGCCCGCCGAGCGGCCTGCTCGGCAACCATCGCGATAACGTGCCGCGCCACTTGGGCAAAGTGTTTCTCACCTACGACTTTGGCGAGAACGGACTTGGTTTTCGCGTCGGCGGCGGCGTCACGGGCCAATCGCATGCCTGGGGCGACATCCAGAACACTTTCATACTTCCCGGCTGGGCGCGTTTCGACGCCTTTGGCAGCTATACGACGCTGCTTGACGGCCACAAGCTGACCGCACAGGTCAATCTAAAGAACATCAACAATGCCCGCTACTTCACCGGGCCAGACAACTTCTTCAACAACTTCACGCTGCCCGTCAGCGCCTTCCCGGCGAAGCCGTTCACCGTGGTGGGTTCGCTGCGATTCGAGTGGTGATGTAGCGAACGAGCTTCTCTGTCCGCGCGGACGGAGAAGCTCTCGCGTAACCGGGTAGTACGCCATGTCCCGCGCGTTCTTCGTATGGCTTCACCGCTGGACCGGGCTGGCGATGGCGAGCTTCCTGATCGTGGTCGGGCTGACGGGAAGCCTGCTCGCCTTCTATGGCGAGTTGAATCATCTGCTGACGCCGGAACTCTATCCGGCGGCGCGGGACGGCGCGGCGCTCGACGCCGCGGCGCTGGCGCGACGCGCCGAAGCGATCGTTCCTGGCGCACAGACGACCAACGTCTATTTCGGCTATGACGCGCCCGTCGCCGAGATCGCCATGGAGCCGAAGCCCGGCGCGCAAGCGCTCGATTTCAGCACCCTCTATCTTGACCGCTATTCGGGCGAGGAACTCGGCCAGATGTTCTGGGGCGCTGTGCCGACGAGCCGCGCCGGGATCATGCCCTTCGTCTATCAGTTGCACATGACGCTGGTCGCCGGCGAGATCGGGGCTTGGATTCTCGGTCTCACCGCGCTGGCCTGGACGCTCGACTGTTTCGTCGGCTTCTATCTGACGCTGCCGGCGCCGAGCGAAAGGGCGCGGAGAGGTTTTCTCTCGCGCTGGAAGCCGGCATGGCTGGTGAAGTTTTCCGGCTCCTTCTACCGCGTCAATTTCGACATGCATCGCGCCGCCGGCCTGTGGCTCTGGGCGATGCTCCTCGTCTATGGCTGGTCGAGCGTCTACATGAATTTGAACGGCTTTTATTCGCGCACGATGTCGCTGCTCTTTGACTATCAGAAGCCATACTACTGGGTCGAGGCGCAGACGTCAGACGCAACGCCGATGTCGTGGGAGAAAGCCCAGGAAACCGGCCGCGCGCTGATGGCCGAGCAGGCGCGCAAGAATGGCTTCGGCGTCGACCGGGAAGTGTCGCTCTATGCCGTCCGCGATAAGGGCGCCTGGGAATATCGGGTGCGCTCGTCGCGAGACATCGGCGACAAATACGGCCAGACATCGGTCTGGTTCGACATAGCGACCGGCGAATTGCGCCAAGCGAGCTTCCCAACCGGCGCGCACGCCGGCAATACCATCACGACATGGATTTATGAATTGCATAAGGCCAATCTCTTCGGTCTTCCCTACAAGATTTTTGTGAGCGGCTTTGGCCTCGTGATCGTGATGCTGTCCGTGACCGGGGTTTACATCTGGTGGAAGAAGCGTTCGGCGCGGCTGGCGCATGTTCGGCGGACGGCGGCGCAACATGCGCCGGCGGAGCGAAGGTTGGCGCGATTTTGATGCGGATGGGTTGTTG
>VGEB01000157.1 GCA_016869435.1 Alphaproteobacteria bacterium
ACAAGGACCTGATGGCCTTTCTGAAATCCTTGTGAAGGAGAAAATTATGTTGCGGCGAATCCGGTACAGCCAATGGAAAAAGGCGCTATCGGGAACGCCGCAACATAACTAGCAACGCAACATAATCCATCCAGCGCCCGCGCGCGCCTTTGCCGCAGAGTGGGCCTTTGAGCCGAACGAAGAGGCTGCGGCCGGCGTTATTGTTCACGTCGCCGACGATCCAGTAATTGCCGGACCGGCGTCCGTTCGAAAGATAATGCCTGCACACGGCCTCGACCTGTTCGGCGAGGCCCTGCGACAGCGCCGCTGCGGGGCTCTCCATTGTCGCCTCCGCCGTTCAAGCGACGCGCGCCGAAGGCGCGACGCGGAGCAGGGGATAGAGATCGAGAATTCTCGCGAGAATTCTCGCGCCCTCTTCCCCGAGCGGAACAAACAGCCGCAGCTTCCAGGCGATGATTTCCGAAACGAGCCCCAGCGCCTTAAGCCGTTCGACACGGCTGTCCGAGAAGCCTGTAAGCTCGAGCCGCTGGCGGTTCATCACGAGCGAACGTTTCAGAACGAGCCGCTCGGCGAGAACGAGACTGGCGCCATCCTGCATGACGGCAGCGAGCGCCTCATTCGGCGACAGGGCAGGGGCGTCGGCGCCCGCAGATTCGAGCAGCGCCGCGGCGCTCGCCGGTGAGACGAGCCGGCCGATGATGCGCTCGCCTTCGTCGGATTCACGACGATTCATACAGCCGGGTCCGTTTGACGCCGAGCTTGCGACAGGCGTCGCGGATTGCCTGCGGCTGGATGGCGTCTTGCGCAATCAGCGGACGTATCGCCGCGGCGCGTTCCTTCGCCTCGCGCCAGCGCTCGTCATCGACCTGGAGCTTGTCGATCCTTGTCACGAGGCGTCCCCCCGCGTCGTCCGACGATCAAGCCTGAAAATTCCGCGAAAAAGACCGAAACCAACCTATCATGATTCGTCTGATTCGCCGCATTTTCATGCGCTTGCGTTCGTTGGAAACAGTTGAGGCCCTTCGGAGCGACATCGATGCGAAACGCCGCCGCCGTCCGCCAATCAAACCGAAATATTCCGCCAATGAGGCCGGAGTCCGCTCATTATGCCGGAACCAGATCCCAGGAATATCAAGGACCTCCAATCCGCTAAAAAAGCCGGAGCGACAGGGCGAAAGCGCGCCAAAACCCCCTCCGCCAGCCCGCCGAGGCGTCGGATTTTCGCGCCCAAAACGACGATCGACCACCAACCGGACGCCAAACGAGGACCGATGGCCAAAACGGACGACGAATTGGAAGAAGGCGGCGCGTCGCTCACTGAGCGAGCCTCGGCGCCCCATCTCGCCGCGCTCTCCGAAAAGGCGCGCGATTACGCCCGCAACGCCCGCGCGGACAACACTCAGCGCGCCTATGACGCCGATTGGCGGCAGTTTGCCGCCTGGCTGCGCCGGCAAGGCTTCGATCCCCTGCCCCCGCACCCGCAAACCGTCGGCCTCTATCTCGCCGCCTGCATGGATGGAGTTCGGGGCCGGGAGCCGGTTTCAGTCGCTACTTTAGAGCGGCGGCTCGCCGGCATTTGTTGGCATTACCGCCAGCGCGGCGAGCCGCTCGACACGTCAGATCGGCACATTTCGACGGTGCTCGCCGGCATTCGCCGCGCCCATGGCCGTCCGCCCGCGCAGAAAGAGCCGATCTTCGCCGACGAGCTCATCGCCATGATGGCGACGCTCGATATGGATCTGCGCGGCATCCGCGACCACGCCATTTTGGCGATCGGTTTCGCCGGCGGGTTGCGCCGCTCGGAAATCGTCGGCCTCGATTGCGGGCCCGATCAGAGCGAAGACGGGTCCGGCTGGGTTGAGATTCTCGACGGCGGCGCGGTGTTGCAGATTTTGGGCAAGACCGGCTGGCGCGAGGTCGAAATCGGCCGCGGCTCCCGCCCCGAGACCTGTCCGGTCGCGCTGCTCGAGACCTGGATGCGGCTCGGCCGGATCAGTCACGGGCCGCTGTTTCGGCCGATTGCGCGCAAGAACGGCGGCGTGTCGCCCGACCGGCTGACCGACAAGCATGTCGCCCGTCTGGTGCAAAAGACCGCCCTCGCCGCCGGCATTCGCGGCGACTTAACTGAGGGCGAACGACGCCTTGCCTTCGGCGGCCATTCGCTGCGCGCCGGGCTCGCCTCTTCGGCGCAGATCGAGGAGGGGCATGTGCAAAAGCACCTCGGCCACGCCAGCCCCGAAATGACGCGTCGATACCAGAGGAAACGCGATCGTTTCCGGGTCAATCTAACCAAGGCCGCGGGGCTCTGAGGGCGGCTCGGCGCATCTTGGCCACGGTCCAAGCCCGCAATCTTAAGCGTTTACGCCGCCTCGGTGACTGCTCTCACTTCAAGGTGCACGCCGGTTCGGTTTTGCAGCGCATTGATGACCGCAAACAGATTCGCCACTGTCGGATTTCCGTTGGGCCCGAACATGCGCATCAGACTTTTCGGCGGCGTCTGCGTGATTTCCGCCAGGGCCTCGAATCCGATCGTCGCGTTGATATAGTCGCGCAAGATCGATCGGCCGGCGCCGATCTCTCCCGCGAGGAGAAGTTGCACGGCCTGCTGAAACAGAGCCTGCCGAAACGCCGCGTCATTCGTCGCCCGCGCTTGCACAGTCTCCTTGAAACTCCGGGTCAGCGCCATCACGTCACTCCTCACCTATTTTTTGCCTTCTTACGCGCTTTGTAGTTTCGCCAATGCGCCAAAGCATCGGCAATGTCGTCGCTCTGACGGCGCTTCGTGCCGCCTCCCAGCAAAATCACCAGCGCCTTGCCATCCCTTCCAAAATAGACGCGATAGCCTGGACCGCGATTGATTTTTAGAGCGCTCCCCAGTTGATGTGAATCGGAGTGATTTTGGGATTCCCATCGGGCTTTGAATGCGGGAGTCTGCGTAATGGCTCTGATTTGGGAGGCGCAGCATGTCTCGCGGCTATTCCTTTGATCTGCGTGAGCGTGCGATTGCGTTGATCGAGGGCGGGATGTCGCGACGGGCTGCGG
>VGEB01000158.1 GCA_016869435.1 Alphaproteobacteria bacterium
GCTCCAATCGTTCGAGCGCCGCGTCGCCTCCGTGCTTCGGATCGACATCGAGGACAATCAGATTTGAAATCTCGCCGCTGACGACTCCGATATTGGCGTCCGGCCATCGCCGGAACCATTCGGCGACGTCATCCCTCGAAGGTCGTCGGATCTGCAAATGCGCCCAAGGGATGAGCGGTCGCTTATCGCGCGGCCGCAGCGGCAAAATCGACCAGCCGTGAGCCAAGTAACGCTTAGCTGCTTCGGCCCTCGCCGCCTGTTCGGCCATCGCCTCCGCCTCACCCGAGCCGCCGGAAGAGCTCTCGTTCGTCCCTTTACGGGCTTCTTCCCTTTAAGGACTTACGGGAGGCTTCGGGAACAGGTCAAGCGCTGGCGACGCCAATGCAAAGCTCCAAGTGCATATATGTTACATAAAGACCGGCGCGGTCAGGGAGCCCGCCCTTGGCAAGACTCCAACCGCGCCTGATAAGGGCGCGGCAATTGGCGCGGCGACGGATGGCGCAAATCTCGTCTGACAAGCAAACCAGGGTCCCCACCGCCATTGAATTGGCGAGTCGGCAGCGCGAAATTTCCGTTTCGGAGTTCTTTCTCAAGAACCGTCACCTGCTTGGATTCGATACGCCCGCCAAGGCGTTGGTCACCGCCGTCAAAGAGGCTGTGGACAACGCCCTCGACGCTTGCGAGGAAGCGGGGGTGTTGCCTGATATTGTTGTGCACGTGCGCGATCGTTTAGGGAAAGCGCGAGTCGTCGTCGAGGACAACGGCCCTGGCATTGTCGAGAGCCAAATCGCGCGCATTTTCGGCAAACTGCTTTACGGATCGAAATTCCACAAACTGAGCCAGTCGCGCGGCCAGCAGGGGATGGGAATCTCGGCCGCGGGAATGTACGGCCAGCTGACCGTGGGTAAGCCGCTGCACATCATCAGCCGCACTGAAGGCGACGAACTCGCTTCGGAGCTTTATGTCTCGATCGATACCGCCAATAACCGGCCGGACATCCACAGGAAGAGACGCGTCGAGTGGGACTGCCCGCACGGAACGCGCGTCGAGATGGAGATGGAGGGCCACCATCAAGCGGGGCCGCATTCGGTTGAAGTCTATTTGAAGCAGACGGCCATCGCCAATCCGCATGTGTCGATCACATACGTTGACCCGCATGGGAAAGAAACCCAATTTCTTCGCTGCGCCGATAACCTTCCCTCTCGACCAAAAGAAATCAAACCGCATCCGCACGGCGTCGAGCTTGGTCGTCTCATCCAAATGTTGAGCAACACAACGAGTCGGTCCTTGTTGCGGTTTCTCGTCGATGAGTTTTCATGCGTGGGTAAAAAGACGGCGATCGAGATTATCAAGCGCGCCGGCAAGCCGCTGACCGATCGCTCTTACCCAACCCACATCGCCCACGCGCAGGCCGCCGCACTGCATCGCGCGATCCAAAAAACGCGCGTCTTGGCGCCGCGGACGGATTGCATTGTCCCCATCGGCGAATCACAACTTCTCGAAGGCTTACGCAAGGAATTGGCGGCGGATTTCTATACAACCGCCACGCGGCCCGCCGCAGCCTATCGCGGCAACCCGTTCCAAGTGGAAGTCGGAATGGCGTTTGGCCGCCCCGGCGAGCTTGACATTGAGGTCGACGCCGGCGGCCATATGCGACGCAAACAAAAAGCGCAACATGCCAGCGCGGTCGAACAGCTGATCGCGCCAAAGGACGAGCCTGTTCGTCTTTTGCGTTTTGCGAATCGGACGCCGCTCCTCTACCAGCAGTCAAGTTGCGCCATCACCAAGGCCGTAATTCAGACGAACTGGCGGACCTATGGCCTCCATCAGACCAAGGGGGCGTTGCCGATTGCGCCAATGGCGATCTTGGTCCACGTCGCCTCGGTTTGGATTCCCTACACTTCCGAGTCCAAGGAAGCGATCGAGCCCTATCCGGAAATTCTCAAGGAGATCAAATTAGGGCTGCAACAATGTGCGCGTCGGCTCGCGCATTACCTGCGCCGCGAACTTCACCTTCACCAGGAATATGACAGACGGGCCCACATTGAGAGATATCTACCGCATATTGGCGCCGCCCTGCAGGACATTCTGGCGCTGAGCGATGATGAACGGGATTCTACCGTGAACATGCTTGATGACGTCCTCCACACGAGCCGCACGACCAAAAGGTCGAAACCATGAAGAACGCCAGCTCCGTCAAGACGCCCAGCGAGCAGGATAAAGAAACGATCACCTTGATTGAATCGATCGCGCGCGAGGTCCGCAAAGACATCGACACTGGAGTCTTGCCTAGCATTAAGCTCCCCGCCCGCGGCCTCGACAATGTGACCTATGATGAAATGAAAGGCTATTTGGAGCTGGGCGGCGCGCACAAGCTGCGCACATTGACGGTGAACACCGCCCGATCTTTCGCGCAAACGCTACGCCTGATGGCGACTTCCCGCGCCATGGTCGAGAGAAATGATTTCGCCACGAAGCGCGAAGCCTACTACATCAGCAAGAACTGGGGGGACTGCCGATTCGACGAACAAGCCGAGTCTGACGCCATTATGGACGACATCGAAGCCATGGCGTCGATGCATGGCCTTTCCCGCGAGCAATTACGCTTTTTCCCCGAGTCGCATGGCGGCTCAGTCGCCGGCCCGCTCACGATCATCGATAGAAACTCCGCGACTGGGCGATCTATCGAGATCGACTGCGCCAATCTCGGGAGCGGCGCCTATAGTATTCCGCGCTCGGCCGAGCACTTGGGCTTCAGGACTGATGCGCGTTTCGTGCTCGCCATTGAAACCGGCGGCATGTTTCAACGCCTCAACAATCACCGTTTCTGGGAAACCGCGAAATGCATCATCGTTGAAATGGGCGGCGTGCCGACCCGCGCGACTCGGCGGTTCATTCGCCTTCTTTCCGACACGCAGGATTTGCCTGTCTACTGCTTTGTGGACTGCGACCCCTATGG
>VGEB01000159.1 GCA_016869435.1 Alphaproteobacteria bacterium
ATCATCATCACGTCTGGATATAGTTTTCAGTACACTCAGCCTTTGCGGCCGAGTGGCGCAGGCGCCGGGAGTCGGCTCCGTCAGCGTCCTACCGCCAGCCCGGGCACAATTTCGAGCGCCTCGGCGGGGGATCTGAAGGGGATCGAGTTGACATTTCCGCCTGTGAAATAGCGCTCGCTCGAGGACGAAAAGCGACAGGGAGGACGGGGATAGTTTATGAAAGGCCCGAGCGCGACGTCGTCGCGACCCGATCTCGTGAAGCAGTCGGCGCTCGGGCGCAGCTTCCAAGCGTGGTTTGGCTCGTCAAAGCGATCTTTCGGAACATGCCTGCCCGCGGCGAGGGACCCGTTCGCCGTCCACCCGATCGTCCCGAACCCGAAAACCGCCCACGCTGCGCATCCGACGAGCATAGAGCGCTTGTTCTTTTTCTCTTGAGGCCTTCCCATCACGACCGTAGTCTAAAGAAATCCACTGTAAAGGTAATGCATCACGTATTTTCCAGGCAAGCTATGCTGTGTGCCGCTTAATTCGCACAACGCTGTCTTTCTCGCGATCCAGGTCGGCTTCGACGATTTTGGCGAACTCGACCAGTTGCTCTAGCGATAGTCGCGACCTTGGGCCCGTTCGTCCAATTGTCGAAGAAGGCTTCCGGCCCGCCAGCGTTGAAGCAATGCACCCAATCGACGCAACGTCCGCCATCCATGCCGCCGATCTTCGCCGCCTCGCTGCGATCCTTGCCATCCCGGACCGCAGCCAGATACAATAACCGTCGGACTTTAGTTGACGCGCCGGGCGAAAGCCCAAGCTCTTTCGTCAAACAATCCTCTTGCAAGTTCGCCGCTGCTAGGATGGCGCAAATCGCGTAGCGCTCCATGAGTCAGAATTTTCCCCTCAGCGGAATTCCTGGCTGCGCAACCCCAGCCAGCTCCGCCAGGCGCTCACCCGCTTATGGTCGCTCACTCAAACGTCGAGATCAGCCTACAGCTCGTCGATCAAACGATATACTTTTTTGCGGAACGCGACACGGCGAACTCGTTGAGCGCAGTCTTATGGAAACGCTCGCATATTTCGTTCGTTTGTGGGTCTTGGTCTTTGTGCGCGAGTGATCGATGTCCTCGATCTCAAGATAGAGCTCATATTCGTGCCGCTCCCGGCTGCCGCAATATTCGCTGCCGCGGTCGATGAGCTGCTTTGTCCATCGGTTGACGAAACGGTTTCAGACGCAGCTTGCCGCCGTTACGCGGCTTATCGTCAACGAACCCGGCTTTGTGTTGCTCTCCCAGACCGACACTGAAAATGCGTGAGGTCAAGATCAGCGCCCGGCACGGCAACGACGCTCACTCCCAAAATCTTATGAGATTGAACGGCTCCATGAGATCCGGGCCTTTGACCGATGGATCGAATTCAATCGGTCCGCCGAAAGTGAGGCGCCAGGCCGGCGGCTCGATCGGATGCGCATGAACGTCCATCCTGCCGACTCCGCAGTTGGCGTCGGTTACGGGCACGGCTATCACGCCATTACAGGCCTGGTAGAGCGGGTCCGTTCCAATCAAGGAGCCATAGCCATAGGCGATCAACTGCGAACGAGAGTTCAGCATGTTGAAGACGTCGAGTTGGAATTTCCAACCCTCTTTCCAGCGATAGCCTATGCGCGCATTCACCGTGCCGATCGCGGGGCTCTTAAAAAAGCCGTCCTCAGTCAAAGCGCGCGGGCCGACATAGCGATATTTGAGCGCGCCAAACCAGCCTGTCGGCTCGCCCAATTCCAGAACCGCCGTCGCGATGATGGGCGCGGCGTTGATCAGGAAGTTCCCCGGCTTGTTGCCATAAAACGTGCCCCAAGGCACCGCGTCAGGCTGCAGCAGCGCAAGGTAGAGGTCCGACTGATCCTTGTCGAAACCGAGGAAACGCGCGTCCGTCATGGTCAGGTTGCCTTCGAATCCCAACCATGAAAACGGCCGATAATGGTTTGTAAATTCGAATCCGATGCGTCGGCTCGGAGGGCCAAACACCGTATTGCCTTCGTCGCCGGCAAAAACATTTTCCGACTGGAGCTTGATCCAGAAGAGCGTCAGCGCCGATTCCAGACCGTCGATCGCTCTGGTCTTCATGCCGACTTCGGCGCCGGTCGATGGCGAAAGCAGCGGCCGACGTTGCGCAAACACATAGCCGAGATCGTCCGACGCTTCGGTCGTTGAGAAGGTCTGCGTCGTGCCGCGCGCGTCAGTCGAGTGGAAGCCGCGCCCGAAGTTGAGATAGAAATCCGTCTTGTCATCGAAAGGATTGATGATCACCGACGCTTTGGGGCTGAGCAGCTGTCCGGTGCTGGCGCCATTATTAAACGGCGCAGTCCAAAGCCGGACCGGCTGAGTCGGATCATCTTCGACAAAACCGACGATGGGCGACGCCCAGTAATTTTGAAGTCCGCCGACGCTCGCCCAATAATAATCCCAACGCGTGCCGACGGCAGTCGTCAGCCACGGGGCCCACTTGGTTTTGATGTCGCTGAACAGGCCGAGGCTCGCCTCGCCAACGCGATCATTGCGAATCGTATCGTAGGGCCTGCGCACATAAGTATCCTGCAGACCGACGCGGATGTCGTCCCAACGCCCCTGATAACCGAAGCGCAGTTCGAACGGCGTTTCCAGCATGTTGAACCGGATGCCGTGAACGCCGTTTGACCCAAGGATCGTTCGACGATCGAACTGACGGAATTGATCGCCTAAAATGGGGTGAGACAAGAAGTAAGTAAAATCGTTGAACAAATCCAAGGTCGAATGAACGGCGTAGCCTTCGATGCGAGAATAATTCGTTTCGCTGAGCTGAG
>VGEB01000160.1 GCA_016869435.1 Alphaproteobacteria bacterium
ATCGATGATCCGACAACTAAGCAGTTCTATGATCGGCTGTCCACGCTCAGAAATCAGGTGCGGAATTTCGTTGCGCACGGTGCGTTCGGGAAGAACGGACAAGCGATGAGCTTTCACTCTGTGGTCGGTGCCGTTCCGCTGCTTCTGCCGCACAAACAAAACAAAGAGCATTTTCGCTTTGGGAACAGCGTGGACTTTCTACCGCCCGAAGCCATTCAGTTGATTCACGACTTCATCGCACATATGTGGTCTGGCGACTTGTCACCGGCAAAAATCTACGTCGAAAGCGGCTTGCCGCTGATCCTCTCACATGTCGACAACGGCAAATACGCACAAGCGATGACTTCGGACGAGGAGATGGCAGATTTCATCGACTACTTGGGCCACATCTTTGACGATGCCGCGAACATGGACTGGTGAATGCGTGATCTACTGGTGATGACGGCACATCCGAAACGGTCAATATCAGAAATTCAAACTAACCCAGAATGTGAACATCGGCGCGGCGCGCGGCGAGCCGATGGTATACTGACGGCAATGCCCGACGAAGGCCGACAGCAGCAGTCCGACACAGCGCGCCCGAGCGCGACACGCTATTCCTTAACACTGGACGAGACCGCCCGGCTATTCGCCGAGGCGGGGCTCCCCCGCAACATTCGCTCCCTGCAACGCTACTGCGCCGCCGGCCGGCTGGATTGCATCAAGGAAGAGACGGTCACGGGGCTGACCTTCTTCGTCGATCCGGAGTCGGTCGACCGCGCCATTACCCAACTTGCACAGCTTCACGGTATCACCGACCAAGTGCGACATAGCGCGGTTGAACTCGACATGTCGCACAGGGTCGCTCCCTTCATTGAGCCAAGCCCGCAGTTCGACCTGCCGCGCGCGAGCGCGGCCGAGCGCGACACCGGCACGCAGGAAATTCCGGAGCGACAGACGCCGCCGAAGTCCGACATGTCGCGCTATGTCGCACAGGTGGAAAGCGAGAACGCCATGCTGAAAGAGCATGTGACGTTTCTGAAAGAGCAGGCGCAGGTGAAAGACACGCAGATCGCCGCGCTGTTGGAGCGCGCGACAAGGAAACGAATTATCTCGTGCGCGGGTTGCAGCAGATGCTTGCGCCGCTTCTTGGCAGGGGCGGCGAGCCGACGCAACCGATACCCTTCTCGCATCGTGACGCGGCCGACATAAGCACTGAGGAAGAGGGGAGTGAACCGCCCCGGGTTTGCCGGAGGCTCCAACTCTTGAGAGATTGGGGCCATGGAAACGAAGAAGACGTCGAAGAGCTTTTCACCTGAGGTTCGGGATCGTGCGGTTCGGATGGTGCGGGAGCACCGGGGGGACTACGGCTCGGAATGGGAGGCGATTTTGTCGATCGCCTCGAAGATCGGTTGCACGGGCGAGAGTTTGCGCCGCTGGCTGCGGCAAGCGGAACGGGATTTGGGCGACCGCGCCGGGCTGACCAGCGACGAGCGCGCGCGGCTGAAGGCGCTGGAGCGGGAGAACCGCGAACTGCGTCAGGCCAATGAGATCCTGCGCAAGGCGTCGGCATATTTTGCGATGGCGGAGTTCGACCGCCGATCGAAACCATGATCACTTTTGTCGACGAAAACCGCGAGACTTATGGGGTCGAACCGATCTGCAAGGTTCTGCCGATCGCCCCATCCACGATCCACGCCCGTGCGGCGACGCAGCGCGATCCCGCGAAAGGCTCGGCGCGGGCGAAGCGCGACGCCGTGTTGCGTGAAAAAATCCGCCGCGTCTTCGACGACAATTTCCAGGTCTATGGCGCGCGCAAGGTTTGGCGACAGTTGCTGAGGGAGGGAGAAAGCGTGGCGCGCTGCACGATCGAAAGACTGATGCGCGGCATGGGGTTGCGAGGCGTCGTGCGCGGCCGGCCGGTCAAAACGACGGTGAGCGACAAGGCGGCGCCCTGTCCGCTCGACAAGGTCAACCGGCAATTCGCGGCGGAACGACCGAACGCCTTGTGGGTGTCCGACTTCACCTATGTCGCCACCTGGCAGGGCTTCGTCTATGTCGCCTTCGTCATCGACGTCTTTGCTCGGCGCATCGTCGGCTGGCGCGCCTCACGCACGGCGCATGCCGGCTTTGTGCTCGACGCGCTCGAACAGGCGTTGCACGATCGCCAGCCGGTTCATGGCGCCGGTCTTGTGCATCATTCGGATCGCGGAAGCCAATATCTCTCCATAAAATACACCGAGCGCCTGAAAGACGCCGGCGTCGAGCCCTCGGTCGGCAGCGTCGGCGACAGCTACGACAACGCGCTCGCCGAGACGATCAACGGACTCTACAAAGCCGAGGCGATCTGGCGGCGCGGGCCATGGCGCAACTTCGAGGCGGTCGAGTTCGCCACGCTCGAATGGGTTGACTGGTTCAACAACAGGAGACTGCTGGAGCCGATCGGAAATATCCCGCCGGCCGAAGCCGAAGCGCGCTATTATGCGCAGATCGAGGAGCCCGCATTGGCGGCGTGACTCACACGAAACAGCCTCCGGCAAACCCGGGGCGGTTCAGTTCATGACGGCGCGGGAGTGGCGGCCGACCTCGTTCACAAAATAGTCAAGCTCAATTGTGGTGCCCCGGACGGCGGACGAGGTGCGCGCGGTGTTAACCCGTCTTATTCATCCCACCGCCGCGCGATTGTGATTTTTTCCGCGACATGATTGCGGGCGCGAGTCCGCTTTGCGTTTTTGGCGCTGGGTGGGTCTGCACTTTTCGCACGCGTTGGAGTTGGTCGG
>VGEB01000161.1 GCA_016869435.1 Alphaproteobacteria bacterium
GAACGAAGGTTCGAGCTTTTATGCGCCGTAACTGGTTGTCAGCTCTGCTTTTCGCGCTTGCGCTGACCGTCCAGGCCTTTGCGCCTGCGGCGGCGCATGTCGCGACGCGGATGGGCGCCGGCGACGCCGTCAGGGAATTTTGTTTCACCGAGGCCGGCTCAGCCGACCAAACGCAGGCTCCCGCCCAAGCAAAGGGCCAGAGGGACGCCTGTCTCTTCTGTCAGAACCATTGCGATGGCGTCGCGCCGCTGGCGGCGCGGACCATTCATATTGGCAAGTCGCCCGTTCAATGGACAGCGCTTGATTGGACGGTGGCGGACCGCGCCCTGCCGACCCCCCCGCAAGATTATTCACGACAGGCGCGAGCGCCTCCCGCCAACTCCTGAATCCTTCGCAGGCTGTCGCCTCGCTTTGCGCATCTCGCCCCTACGCCGGGCGCGCGCAGCGTTGGGCGCAGCTTAAGGACAACGCCGCATCAAGCGGCGGATCGGGAGTGAGCCCCATGTTTTGCAAACGTAAGCCGAGCGGCCGGGACAGCGTCGTCGCCGGCGCGACGCTCGAATCTCTAAATCAGCGGGAACGCGCGCAGCCGGGTCATGCGCCCGGCATGGCGGCGCTCGCCGCCATCGTGCCGGCGGCGCCTCTGTGGCGCGGAAATGACCAGCGCGTCATCCGCCTCATCGATCTCGAGCGCCGCGCGAGATTTTCGCGGCCTTTGACCGACGCGACCTGAACCGATGCGCCCTCCGGCGTCCGGATTCGCTTCGCCGCCTTTCGCGGGCGCTCGGCGCGGCGCGGCGTTGCTGCTCTTGGCGGCGTCGCTCTGGGCCGTCGTTCCGCTCGCGCGCGGCGTCGCCGATTCGGGCGTCGGCGGGCGACTCATCGCTCAACTCTTTGTCTGTTTCGCGTCGGGGTCCTCCCAACCCGACGCGCTTGCGGGGCGGCTGGGCCCCAAAGACGATCGCTCCGCCTGTATCCTCTGCCAGGCGTTTTGCAGCGGTCTTGCGCCTCTTGCGGCGCGGCCTGGCCTGATTGGCGCGACGCCCGTCCCGAGCTTCAAGCTCGTGTGGACGGTGGCGGACCGCGTTGCGCCGACGCTCCGTCACGACCCGGCCAACCGCCAGCGCGCGCCGCCGGCGGTCTAGGCGCGGTGTCGCGAAACGGCCTGCGTCGGCGTCGATTCTCTTCTCACGCCGCCGCCGCGGGCCGCCGATTGGATTTTCCGCATTCCGCAGCGAATGCTTTTGAGGGCATGCTGATGAACGAATTGATCACGGGCGTCGTGCTTGAGACGCTTTGCGCCATACTCGCCGCCTCCTATTTCGTCGCCGAATGCGCCATGCAGGAGGCAAGAATTCCGGTCGGCCGCGAAAGGCGGGACAGCGCGCGGCCGTAAGCTCAGGCGCGCGCGGCCGCCCAAAGCCCGCGCGCGAGATCGTCGATGAGATCGTCGGCGTCTTCCAGGCCGACCGAAAGACGCAGCAGCCCGTCGCCGATGCCGAGCGCCGCTCGCGCTTCCGGCGTCAGCCGTTGATGGGTCGTCGTCGCCGGATGGGTGATGAGGCTTTTGGCGTCGCCGAGATTGTTTGAAATCTTGATTATTTCGAGCGCATTGGCGAGCCGGAAGGCGGCGGCCTTGCCGCCCGCCATATCGAAACTCGCCAGCGTGCCGCCGCCCGACATTTGACGGCGCGCCAGATCGACTTGCGGGTGGTCGGCGCGAAACGGGTAGAGGACGCGCCTCACGGCTTTTTCCCCCGCCAGAAAGTCGGCGATCGTAGCCGCGCTGGCGGTCTGCTGGGCGACGCGCAGCGGCAGGGTCTCGAGGCCTTTAAGCATCACCCAGGCGTTGAACGGCGACATCGCCGGTCCGGTCTGGCGCAGAAAATTGTGGACGCTCTCTTCGATCAGCGCCTGCGAGGCGAGGATGACGCCGCCAAGACATCGCCCCTGGCCGTCGATGTGTTTGGTCGTCGAATAGACGACGACATCGGCGCCGAAATCGAACGGCTTCTGGAGGAGCGGCGTCGCGAACACATTGTCCACGACGAGCTTCGCCCCGGCCTCATGCGCAATGTCGGCGATCGCCTTGAGGTCGTAAACCTCCAGGCCGGGGTTGGTCGGGCTTTCCAGAAAGAAGAGTTTCGTCTCGGGCCGGACAGCCGCCTTCCACTGGTCAAGGTCGGCGCCGTCGACGAGCGTCGATGGGATTCCCAACCGCGGCAGCAGGTCCTCGACGACATAGAGGCAGGAGCCGAACAGCGCGCGCGCCGAAACCACATGGTCGCCCGCTTTGAGCTGCGCCAGCATGCTCGCCGTCACCGCCGCCATGCCGCTCGCTGTCGCGCGGGCGGCCTCTGCGCCCTCCAGAAGGCACATGCGCTGCTCGAACATGGCGACGGTCGGGTTCGAAAATCGCGAATAGATGAAGCCCGGCTCGTCGCCTTTGAAGCGCGCCTCGGCCGCCTCCATCGTCGGATAGGCGAAGCTCTGCGTGAGATAGAGCGCCTCCGACAATTCGCCGAAGGCGGAGCGCTGCGTCCCGCCATGAACGAGTTGCGTCGCTGGTTTGAGCGGCCTGCGCGGCGGAACGTCGGCGGACATTGTTTCTCCCTTGGGCGCAGTCGCGCCGATTTCTTATTGCGCGCCAAAACGCGTTGCTGCGCAAAAAGCGGGGTTTCCTTGGGGAGACCCGGCCTTTTAGCGCGTTGTTTTTCGTGGCGGCAAGCCGGCCGGCTCAAATAACCACGT
>VGEB01000162.1 GCA_016869435.1 Alphaproteobacteria bacterium
GGTGGACGGCTGGGAGAGCCTCGCCGAAAAGCCTTCCGATCAGCTCATTGACCTCGCCGCTTGATCGGATAGCATCATCCCGCTCGGAACTGCGTCAGCAAATTCCAACACGATTCGCGACGGGACCAATCGATGCAACGACCGCCGCGTTCAATCACAGAGTCCTTGCAGCCGAAGAAAGGGCGGTGCCTATATAAAAGCACCGCCCTATTTCAAAGCAGAAGCGAGTTACTTCTTCTTCTTCGGAGGTTGCGGAGAAGGATTCTTGATAGTCTCGACAACAGTGGTCGCTGGGCGTCGCCGCGCCTCGGCCTTCGTAACGAATTGACCGCTTCTGGCGTCTCGTGTTTCTTTTCGTGTATTCGACATATTCGAGGCCCTTCTATCAGGGGTTTCGTGTCCCGGCTCCGCTCCCGAGGTTCCCATGCCATTGAGGGCGGAGCCGGCATCCGTTGTTCACGGAATGTGCTTCAATATGTCCGATTCTTGTGCACGAGTCTTAGCCCGCTACAATCTTAGCCACGTCTTCCACATTAAGTTTTCGTAAGTAATTAGCGCGCCATCGGCGCTACAGCTGCGCTCTATTCGTCCGCGTCCTGCGCCTTGTCCGATGCCTTTGCGCCCGCTGTGGCCGTTGCTCTTCGCCAGGTCTCGCCCTTGCAGAGCACGCCCCAGAGGCACCCTTTCAGAGTCAATTCATTTGCGGACTTCAACGTAATGACGCCGTCATAGACGTTGCCGTCTTTGGCGTTATAAAGCTTGCCGCGCCATTCCTTGGGGCCGCTCCTCGTCGCGCCGCGCAGAATGACCGTGCCGATCGCATGCTGGTCCTCGGCGTTTCGAACCGAAATCAGCTTAGCGCAGAGCAGGCCGCCGCAGTCGTAGAAACTGAACTGCTGACCGGCCTCGGGCCGCAGCCAGGTTCCATAGGGTTCTCCGCCGGCATGAGCGGCGGGCGCCGCCATGATCGCAAACAGCGCAGCGGCGGCGAAACGTCGCCGCCAGGGAAGATCGAAGACGCCGCGACTCCTCATTCGATCGCTCCATTGCGTTGAGGCGACGATGCTAGAGCAAGTTCCGAAAAAGTTGACAGACTTTTTCGATCAGAACTTGCTCCAGCCTGTTAACTTGGCGCGATTTCTTATCGATCAGACGGTTCCGTCTGATCGGAAAGCGCGCGAGAGGCTCAGGCCGCTTATTGTCGAATCTTCGGCTCTCGTCGGGTCGCAATACGACGGCGCAACCTGAGTAAAGGACCGATTAGAGCGCGAGCAGCCGCTCATAGACCGCCAATGTGGCGCGCTGCATTTCCTCCACCGAGAAGCGCTCATGAACATTTCGGCGCGCCCGCATCGCCAGTTCGTCGCGCGCCGAGGCTTTCATGCTGAGCGCTTCGGCGATGGCCTCCGCCAGGGCGACCGGATCGCCGGGCGGCGTCCGCCAGCCGGTGGCGAGATGGCGCGGAACCTGCGGCGGCGCCAAAATGATTTCGGGCGCGGCGCCGATGTCCGAGATGATCGCCGGCGCGCCCATCGCCTGCGCCTCGACGGCGATGCGGCCGAACGCTTCCGGCTCCGTCGCCGGCGCGACGATGACGGCGGCGGCGAGATAGGCGGCGGGCATGTCGTCGCAATAGCCGGCGTTGCAAACGACGCCGCGCAGGCCGGCGCGATCGATCTGCGTTTCAAGGGCGCGGCGAAAAGCGTCGCTGTGCGGGTCGCCGACGAAAACCACGCGCAGATCGGAGAAGCCTTCCTTGACCAGACGCTTGGTCGCCTCAAGCAGCACCCCATGGCCCTTGCGCGCCGAAAGCCGCGACGGCAGCAGCACGACGCGATCATGCGGCGCCATGCCCCATTCGGCGCGCAGGCGCTCGACTCGGCGCTGGTCGACGGCGGCGGGAGAGAAAAAGCGTAGATCGGCGCCGCGGGGAACGACGACGACGCGCGACGCGCTTTCCGGATGCAATTGCCGAATGCGCTGCGCGGCAAATTCCGAAATCGCGATCACTGCGTCGCCCGCCGCCATGATGGCGTTATAGCGCTGCTTGATCGCCGATGCGCCGCCATAGGCGCTGTGATAGGTCGTGACGAGCTTCGCGCCGGTCTGTCTGGCGGCGTAATAGGCGACCCATGCAGGCGCACGCGAGCGCGCATGCACGATGTCGACGCCTTCGTCGCGGATGATCCGCGCCAGCTGCACCGAATTCAGCGCCATCGCGAAGGGATTTTTCGTCGCCGCCGGAAACGGCGCCCAGACGCCGCCCTTGGACTGCAATTCGCTGACCATGCGTCCGCCGCGCGAGGCGACGAGGCAACGCGCGCCGACCCGGCTTAAGGCTTCGGCGACGTCAACCGTGGCGCGCTCCGCCCCGCCCGACTGGAGGTCGGGCACGATTTGCAGGATCGTCCTTCCGGCCAGTCGCTGCTCGGCGGAGACGATCGGGGCGAGCTGGTGCGACATTGCTACGCTGGTGTGGGGCCCCGGACAGAATCGTCCGGCCCTCGCATTCTGTTGCGAATTTCTTTACCAACTATGAGCAGAACGCTTATTTTGGGGATGTCCCGCTTGATGTTGAAAAGCGGAAATCGGCGTTGCTGGCCTGAATGCTATGCGGCTTTCGCGGTTTGAGCAAGATGCTCGTTCGATGGGACGGCGTTCGCCATGCGCTTTGCGAGCGCC
>VGEB01000163.1 GCA_016869435.1 Alphaproteobacteria bacterium
GTAAGCGTGATCGGACGACCGCGTGTTGCTATGCGGCGACATCTTGCGACATTTCAGGCCGCCATTTCCAGGGAAGAAGGTCGTCGATCTGGTTGATCGGGTGATCGGCGATACGAGCGATGACGTCGGCGAGCCAGGCTTCCGGATCGACGTCGTTGAAGCGCGCGGTTTCGATCAGCGTATACATGATCGCCGCCCTTCGCCCGCCTTCGTCGGAGCCAGCGAACAGATAGTTTTTTCTGCCCAATGTAAGGGGCCTGACGGCTCGTTCAGCGGCGTTGTTCGTCATCTCGAGACACCCGTCATCCACGTAGCGGGTCAAGGCCGTCCAACGAGAGGTCGCATAGCGGATGGCCTTGGCGAAGTCGCTCTTGCCGCTGATTTTGGTCAGCGTCGCGTCGAGGAACGCGCGTAGTTCATCCAGAATGGGACTCGCCCGCTCGCGGCGCGCGGCGACGCGCTCGGCCGGCGGTCTGCCTTTGACGCCAGCCTCGATGGTGAAGAGCCGCGCGATCATGTCGAGAGCCTCGGCCGCCGCCGGTGATTTCGTTTCGATATGCACGTCGTAAATTTTGCGCCTCGCATGCGCCCAGCAGGCGACCTCCTTCAGTGGCGCCGGCGCGCCGGTTTTCGGATCGGCCTCGTAAAGGCTGCCGAAGCCCGTATAGCCGTCGGCATGGAGATGGCCGCGACAGCCCTTCAGCAAGGCATGGGCGTGCTCGGAGGTGCGGTCCGCCGAGTAGAGGTAGAAGGCGGCCGGCGGCGCCGTCGACCCATAGGGTCTTTCATCGCGCACCGCGGTCCACAATCGGCCGGTCTTCGTCCTGCCGCGCCCCGGATCGAGCACGGGAACCGTCGTATCGTCCGCGTGAACGGCGCAGCCGGCGCGCACATGACGCGCGATGCGCTGGGCCAACGGCTCCAGCAGCGCCGCCATATGGCCGACCCAGCCGGCCATGACCGAGCGGTCGATCGTCACGCCCTCGCGAGCATAAATGCCGGACTGGCGATGCAGCGGAAGATGATCGCAATATTTGGAGACGATCACATGAGCGAGCAACGCCGGCCCCGGCCGTCCCTTCTCGATCGGCAGCGTCGGCATGGGCGCCTGAACGATCGTCTCGCAGGCGCGGCAGCTCATCTTCGGCCGCACATGCACCACGCGCTTGAAGTGCGAGGCGACGTATTCCAGCACGTCGCGCTCGTCGGCGCCGATCCGGCCGAATTTGTTCCCGCCGCAGGTCGGGCAGACGCAGGGCGCGTCGTGGACGATCGTCTCAAGCGGGAGATGATCGGGCAGAGGAACGCGAACGGACGGCTTCTTCTTCGGCGTCGATGACGAAGCGCCGCTCTCGACCGCTTCGCTCCTCGCCTGCCGCTCGGCGTCGCTCTCCTCCATGTCGCCGATCAGCAGTTCGAGCTGTTCGATATCCCGATCGAGCTTTTCCGACGAACGCCCGAAGCGCGCGCGCCGCAACACGGCGAGCTGCATTTTGAGCTTCTCGATCAGCAGCGTTTTGGCGTGAACTTCCGCGGCGAGCGCCTCCGCGAAACGCCGCAGTTCGGCGGGATCTTCGGGCAAATCAGCAGCGGTGCGCGACATGATCTTATCTATCACGAAACACGTGACGGAGCAGCTCGAGAATGCATGGATTCTACAGGAAGGCCGGGCGTTCCGGCGCTTCTGGCGCAACCGTCCGCCGCCAGTCGATTCCTTCGATCAGCAAGGCCAGCTGCGCCGCCGTCAACTGCAACGCGCCCTCGACAATCGGCGGCCAGACGAACTTTCCCTTCTCCAGCCGCTTGGCGAAAAGACACAGGCCTGACCCGTCCCAGGTCAAGATCTTCACGTAGTCGCCGCGCTTGCTGCGGAACACGAAGGCCGCGCCAGAAAAAGGATCGTTGCGCAGAACCTGCACTACGTCGGCGGCGAGTCCGTCGAAACCGCGCCGCATGTCGATGGGCTTCAGCGCCAGATAGACCTTCATCCCCGGCGCGAACTGAAGCATCAAAGATCACCCAGCGCAGACAACACGCGGCGCAGAGCTTCCGTGTCCACATCTGCGTCGAGCGACAAGCGCGCGCCATTCGGCAGGCTGACTTCCATCACACCGCGCCGCAGGCTCTTGCGCGCGCCCCGCGCTGGCGTGGCGGCGATCGGTAACGACGACGGCGCCAGAGCCGGGCTCACCAGAGTTGGCTTCAACTCCAGCACCTCAACGGGAACGAAGGTCTGTGCGGCCGTGGTCTCTTTCGCCGGCGCGCGCCGACGATCCAGCCAGCCTTCGCGCGAACGCCGTAGCCATTTGAAAATCAGATTGGCGTTCAATCCGTGCCGCCGCGCAACCGCCGCCACGGACGCGCCAGGCGCCAACGCCTCCGCGACAATCCGCTGCCGTTCTTCAAGGCTCCACGTGCGCCGATTGACGCCATCCTTCGCCGCCGACATTTGGTGTCCACCTGTTCGATGGTGGACACCTAACCCACTCCAAGTGCGTCCCGGTAGGCGGTCGTCCGATCACGCTTACGGCGCGA
>VGEB01000164.1 GCA_016869435.1 Alphaproteobacteria bacterium
GAGCGTAATGATTTCTCGTCTTAGCCAAGAGCAGCTCAAGAAGGCAACACCTCATATGGCCACACCAGACGACGAGGACGCTTAGTATCTGCTTGAACGTACACTTGGTGGTGGCAGGGGAAACTCAATCGAGGAACTCTCGCAGTGCGCTGACTAATGCCCGGCACTGCGCGTCGGTGCCGACCGTGATGCGCAGGAACTGCTCGATGCGCGGCTGGCGGAAGTGGCGCACGATGATGCTCTTTGCCCGCAGGGTGGCGGCGAGGTCGCCGGCGTCGCGCTGCGGGTGGCGGGCGAAGACGAAGTTGGCGGCGGAGGGCAGCACCTTGAAGCCGAGCGCTTTTAGGTCCTTCACCAGTTTCTCGCGGCTGCGGATGACGGCCTGGCGCGTCCGCTCGAAGTGTTCGCGGTCTTCCATCGCCGCCACGGCGCCCGCGATGGCGAGGCGGTCGAGGGGATAGGAGTTGAAGCTGTTCTTGACCCGCTCAAGCGCCTCGATCAGGTCTGCATGGCCGACGGCAAAGCCGACGCGCAAGCCGGCCAGCGAGCGCGACTTGGACAGGGTCTGCACGACCAGCAGGTTGGGGTATTTCGCCACCAGCGGAATCGCCGTCTCCCCGCCGAAATCGATATAGGCCTCATCCACCACCACGACGGAATCCGGGTTGGCGGCGAGGATCTGCTCGATGTCGGCCAGCGCCAGGGCGCGGCCGGTCGGCGCGTTCGGGTTTGGGAAGACGATGCCGCCGTTGGGCCGCGCGTAGTCCGCCGGCCGGATTTCGAAGGTTTCCGTCAGCGGCACGGTCTCGCAGGCGATGTCGTAGAGCCCGCAGTACACCGGGTAGAAGCTGTAGGTGATGTCCGGGAACAGCGCCGGCTTGTCGTGCTTGAGCAGGCCGAGGAAGACGTGGGCCAGCACTTCGTCGGAGCCGTTGCCGACAAAGACCTGCTTCGGCGCCATGCCGAAATAAGCGGCGACGGCCTCCTTGAGGCGGTCGGCGTTGGGGTCGGGGTAGAGGCGCAGGGTGTCGGCGGTTTCGGCGCGCAGGGCCTCCAGCACCTTCGGCGAGGGGCCGTAGGGGTTCTCGTTGGTGTTCAGCTTGACCAGGTTGGGCAGCTTGGGCTGCTCGCCCGGAACGTAGGGGGTCAGGCCGCGGACGACGGCGCTCCAATAACGGCTCATGATCTAGGCGAATCGTCTGCTGCGAGAGGGAAAATCCAATGTTATCATGCAGTCCTGAATCACTTTTGACGTCGTAGCGACCGCCATGCGGCAAGCCGAAATCTCGCGCAAGACCCTGGAGACGGAGATCACCGTCCGCCTCAACCTCGATGGCAGCGGACAGGCCAAGCTGGCCACGGGCGTGCCCTTCCTCGAACACATGCTCGACCAGGTGGCGCGCCACGGCATGATCGACCTCGAGGTCGCCGCCAAGGGCGACCTGCACATCGACGCCCATCACACGGTCGAAGACGTCGGCATCACGATCGGCCAGGCGCTGGCCAAGGCCGTCGGCGACAAGAAGGGCATCCGCCGCTACGGCCACGCCTACGTGCCGCTCGACGAGGCGCTGTCGCGCGTGGTGGTCGACTTCTCCGGCCGCCCGGGGCTGACCTTCAACGTCGACTTCAGCCGCGCGCTGATCGGCGAATTCGACGTCGACCTCACCCAGGAATTCTTCCAGGGCCTGGTAAATCACGCCCAGATCACGCTGCACATCGACAACCTGCGTGGCGAGAACGCCCACCACCAGTGCGAGACGGTGTTCAAGGCCTTCGGTCGGGCGCTGCGCATGGCGGCGGAAGCCGACCCGCGCGCCTCCGGCAGTGTGCCGTCCACCAAGGGAGCGCTCTAGGGCTCTTTCCCGCCGTCCTGCAGCGGCTGACTTTTTATGAACACCGTCGCAATCGTCGATTACGGCATGGGCAACCTGCGCTCGGTCGCCAAGGCCATCGAGCATGTCGCGCCGCAGGCGCGCGTGCTCGTCACTTCCGATCCGGCCGCAGTGGCGTCGGCGGACCGCGTCGTCGTGCCCGGCCAGGGCGCCATGCCCGACTGCATGCGCGAGCTGGATGCGCGCGGCCTGCGCCCGGCGGTGATTGCCGCAACGCAAAACAAGCCCTTCCTCGGCATCTGCATCGGCCTGCAGATGCTGTTCGAGTCGAGCGAGGAGGGCGATGTCGCCGGCCTGGGCGTGCTGCCCGGCCGCGTACGCCGCTTCCCGCACGAGCTGATGGTGGCGCCCGACGGCTGCCGCCTGAAGGTGCCGCACATGGGCTGGAACGAAGTGAACCGGGCCGAGCCGCACCCGCTTTGGGAGGGCATCGCCGACGGCTCCCGCTTCTATTTCGTGCACAGCTACTACGTCGAGGCGGGGGAACCCTCGCTGGTGGCGGCCTTCAGCGTCTACGGCATCCCCTTTACCTGCGCGGTGGCGAAGGATAATATTTTCGCCGTGCAATTCCACCCCGAAAAAAGCGCCCAGTCCGGCCTCGCCCTGCTGGGCA
>VGEB01000165.1 GCA_016869435.1 Alphaproteobacteria bacterium
TTTAGCTTTGTAACAGGTGGCGGCTTGCCGTCCCAAGCGAACGCCCCGACCTCGGATGTAAAGGCGGGGCGTTTTCGCGTCAAAACGGCGGCGCGCCGATCGTCCAGTTTCAGCGAGAGAAATGGCGGGCCGCGAGGGGCCCGCCTGAAGTTGGCGGCAGGCGGCCGCTGCTTGGGAGCGGCGCCTGCTGCACGACGCACGATCTGAGTGCGCATCATGTCTAGCAGAACCGCGCCTTCGGCAATTTGCTGCAGCGTGTCTCGATTGTTGCCCCGCTCCTAGCCGTCAAGGAGCGCGCCTCACGAGGGATCCGGGCCGAGACGCTTTGGTTGCGTCGAGGGCGGCCGTGCGCTTGATTTTCCTTCCCGTCGCGGCGACAGTCCTCGCGTTTTTAAAACTCCGAAGCGAGAGAGGCCGACATGGATGAACTGGCAGCGCGCGTTTCGGCGGCCCTTGGCGTTGACGCCGACGTTGCACGGACCGCTATCGGCCTTGTTCTGGGATTCCTGCAAGAGGAGTCGCCGGACGGCGCCGTCGCCGAATTGCTCGACAAGCTTCCCGGCGCGCGCGAGACGATCGCGTCCGCTGAATCCGCCGGCGGCGGCGGGGGCGGCCTCGGCGGATTGATGGGCGGCATGGGCGGGCTGATGGGGCTTGGCGCCAAGCTCAGCGGCGCCGGCATCGCAATGAACCAGATCCCAAAGCTGGGTCACGAGATTTTCGCATACGCCGAAGCCGAGATCGGCCCGGAAAAGCTCCGGGAGATCATCGATTCAGTCCCCGGCCTCGCGCAGTTTGTCTAACGCCTGAGGCTTGCGATCGTCACGCCGAGCGCGCGTAGCGCGCCGATGAGCGCGCCGGCGTAGACGAGCGCGCCGGCGAATCCAAGCGCCGCCAGCGCGACGAGATTAGCGAGAGCGCCAAAATGCGCGCCGAGCGCCAGCGCCGAGGAACGGCCGAAAATGGCGACGGCGACCAAAAAGGCGCAGGCGACGAATGTCGCGCCGAGCGTTTTGACGAAGACGCCGTCGAACCGCATCCAATTCTGGGCGAGGGCGATTCCAATGAGCGCGGCGAGGTTGATCCACAATCCGACGGACGTCGCCGTCGCGAGGCCGACAGCGCCGAGAGGCTGGAACAGCGCGACTTTCAGGGCGACATTCGCGGCGAGCGCCCCGAGGGCGACGAGCATCGGCGTCCTTGTGTCGCCCCGCGCCTGGAAACTCGCCCGGGCCGAGGCGATCAGCACAAGCGCCATCAGACCGGCGCCATAGGCGGCGAGCACGTCGCCGGCGGCGTAAGCGTCGGCGGCTGAAAATTTTCCGCGCTGGAAAAGACCGGCGACGATCAGTTCCGGAATGGTGTCAAAGGCGATGAAGAACGGCGCCGCGAGCGCGACGGTGAGCGCCATGGTCCGGCTCTGTGCGTGATAAGCGCCCGCTTCGTCGCCCGCCGCGAGACGCCGGCTCATTTCCGGCAGGAGCACCGTGCCGGCGGCGATGCCGATCACGCCGACCGGAAACTGGTAGAGCCGCTCCGCATAGGAGATCGACGAAACGCCGCCATCCGGAAGCATTGAGGAAAGAATCGTATCGGCAAGCACGGCGATCTGAGGACTGGCGGAGCCGATGATCGCCGGCCCAAGGCGGATGAAGAAGTCGCGCACGCGCCGCCAGTGCGGCTTGCGTAGGCGTTTCAGAACGCCGATGCGTCTGGCCTGCCACATCAGCAATCCGAGCTCCAGCGCGCCGGAGATGGTGACGCCCCAACTCGCGGCATAGCCGGCGTTCGGAAAAAGAAAAGCGACGGCGAGCGCCGCCATCACCGAGAAATTCATCAGATTGGGCGCAAAGGCCGGAAGCGCGAAACGCCCATGAGCGTTCAACGCGCCCTGGTGCAAGACCACAAGGGCGATGAACAGCAGATAGGGAAAGGTGATGCGGGTCAGATTGACGGCCAGCGCGAATTTTTCCGGTCGGTCGTCGAGGCCGGGCGCGATCAGCGCGACGAATTGCGGCGCAAATGTCCAGACGATCGCCAGCAATATGAACTGCGAAGCGAGAAGCAGCGTGTAGACCTCACCGGCGAATTCCTCGGCCGCCGCGTCGCCCTCCTGCTCGATCGCCATCGAGTAGGACGGCACGAAGGCCGCATTGAACGCGCCTTCGCCAAAAATTGCGCGAAAACTGTTAGGCAATCGTTGAGCGATAAAAAACGCGTCCGAGACGGCTCCGGCGCCCATGATCGCCGACTGCATGGCGAGAGACAGGAATCCCGTTACGCGCGAGAGCAGGGTGAAGCCGCCGACCGAGAGCAGATTGCGAATCATCGCAATCGTCCTAGCAGGATTCCGTTAAGCCTGCGCTGTCAGGGGGATGTCCCGATCATTGTTGAAAAAGGAGGAGCGGCGTTGCTCGCCTTGAGCCGTTAGGCTCGGGGTGCTGATTCCACGAAAGGAAGCAACGCCATGCAGGAACATACCACATCGACCGCGATTC
>VGEB01000166.1 GCA_016869435.1 Alphaproteobacteria bacterium
TGTGTGAGTGCCGGACGTAAACTCCCCAAATGTGCCGATTGAAAATTCCCCAGTTTTCGTGACGCCCGGCCTTCCAGGGCATGCCCTGGAGGGCCGGGCGGCGCGCCGACTCACCGATGCTGCTCCCGTTGGCGGGAGGGAGGGCGCGGTGATCAAACTTGGGGAAATCGTCATGATCCTGGAACTACATCGTCAGGGGATCTCCGTGTCCGCGATCGCGCGCCAGCTCGGAATCGATCGGAAAACCGTGCGCAAGCACATCGCGGCGGGGCTGACGGCGCCCAGCTACAAGGCCCGTCCGCCGCGCGAACGCGCGATCGCATCTTTCGAACCCTACCTGCGGGAGCGGCTTGCGGATTATCCGACGCTGACCGGACGCCGTCTCTGGCGGGAGATCAAGGAACGCGGATATGCCGGCGGCTACACTGCGGTCACTGACCTTCTGCGCGAACTTCGGCCCCCGCGCGCGAAAGGCTTCGAGGTCCGCTTCGAGACGCCGCCCGGCGAACAGGCGCAGGTCGACTTCGCCCGCTTCGACGTCGAGTTCTTCGATGAGCCCGGCGTCAAACGGATCGTCTGGCTCTTTTCCATCGTCCTGGGCCATTCGCGCTTCATCTGGGCGCGCTTTGTCCTGCACCAGGACATGCAAAGCGTCCTGCGCTGCCACATGGCGGCCTTCGATGCGCTCGGCGGCGTGCCGCGGGAGATCCTTTACGATCGCATGAAGACCGCCGTGATCGGCGAAGACCCGGACGGCCTCGTTGTCTACAATCGCGCGCTGCTCGATCTGGCGCGCCATTACGGCGTTCAGCCACGCGCCTGCAAGCCTTACCGCGCCAAAACGAAAGGGAAAGTCGAGCGGCCGTTCCGATATGTCCGGGAAGATTTTTTCCTCGGCGGCGCCTTCCGCAATCTCGAAGATATGAACGCCCAACTTCGGCAATGGCTCGACACTGTGGCCAATCCACGCGTCCACGCCACGACCAAGCGCGTCGTCAACGAGGCCTTCGCCGAAGAGAGAACAACGCTCAAGTCATTGCCGCTCACGCCCTATCAGGCCGTGCTGAGGCTCGAGCGGCGCGCCTCGCATGAAGGCATGGTCAGCGTCGGCGGCAATCTCTACAGCGTGCCGGACACCACCCGCCGGCGCGTCCTCGACGTCCATGTCTTCGCCGACGCCATCCGCATCTTCGAAGACGGGGTGTTGATCGCCGTCCACGCGCCGCTCGAGGGCCGCGGCGAGAAACGCCTCGATCCGGCGCATCGTAAAGCCCCGTCGGCGTCGCCGCGCCGTCGACCAGCAGACACGTCGCCGCCCCTTGTGCTGCGCGCCGGAGATCTCGCTGCGAGACGCCCTCTGGCTTTCTATGACGCGGTGGGACGCCGGCTGGCGATGCAGGGAGGTTCGCGATGAACGCGACGCCCTCCGCCATCATCGACCGCGTCAAACGCAATCTCGTCGGTCTGAAGATGCCACGCGCCCTCGAAATCCTCGACGTCACCCTACGCGGAATCGAGCGTGGCGAGACGACGGCCCTCGACGCGCTCGACATTCTGCTCACCGAGGAACTCACCCTACGCGAGAACCGTCGCGTCAGGATGGCCCTTCAGATGGCGCGCCTATCCGCCGTCAAAACGCTCGCCGGCTTTGACTTCGCCTTCCAGCCGTCGCTCGACAAGAGCCGCGTCATGGCGCTCGCCGAGTTGCAGTTCATCAATCGCGCCGAAGCGGTTCATCTCATCGGACCGCCCGGCACAGGCAAAACCCATCTCAGCCTGGCGCTCGGCGTCGAGGCCGTCAAAGCCGGCCGCAGCGTCTACTTCGCCTCCCTCGCCGACATCATCGCGACACTCGCCAGGGCTGAGCGCGAAGGGACGCTGCGCGAGAAAATCCGCTACTTCTGCCGCTTCTCGCTGCTGATCGTCGACGAGATCGGCTATCTGCCGGTTACGCCCGGCGGCGGCAATCTGTTCTTCCAGCTCGTCAACGCCCGCTATGAAAAAGGCGCCATGATCCTCACCTCAAACCGCGGCTTCGCGGAATGGGGCGAAATCTTTGGCGATCCCGTCGTCGCCACTGCGCTGCTCGATCGGCTTCTGCACCACGCGGTCGTCTTCCAGATCGAAGGATCGAGCTATCGCCTGCGCGAACACGCCGATCTGCTGCCCGAACATGTTCGGACAAAAGCGAGCATCCAACCCGCGCCGATCCCGCCGACGCTCCGGCGCCGCGGACGGCCACCAAAAAACGGAGGCGCCGATCACGACATCGGTTGATCGCCATGCCCGCCAGACTGGGGAATTTTACTTCGGCGCTTCTGGGGAAATTAAAATCGGCATTTACAG
>VGEB01000167.1 GCA_016869435.1 Alphaproteobacteria bacterium
TTCGTCGCGCAGGTAATGAAGGCCGTGACGAAGGCGAAGGGCGCCGGTATCGGGCCAGCGCCGAAGCGCGGCGGCCGCTCCGATCGGCGACGCGATGGCGCGTCGGGTCGGCCCCGGAAAGGGAGATGTTGCCGCATCGGTCGGGGCCAGGCGGCGGCCGATCGATTGAAGTTGGCAGCCGAGGGGCGCGGTCCTGGCGAACGGATGCGTCGCGTCGTCGTCAAGGCGCGGATCGTTCGGTCAAGAGTCGGGAGCAAGGGCGCCGACGCGCATCTGCGTTATTTGCAGCGGGATGGGACCGACCGGGAAGGAGAGAAAGGGAGGCTTTACGGAGCGGAGACTGACGTGGCGGACGGGCGCACGTTTCTGGAGCGCGGGCGGGAGGACCGCCATCAGTTCCGCTTCATCGTCGCGCCCGAAGACGGCGACCGACTAAGCGACCTTCGCGCCTTCACCCGCGATGTCATGAAGCAGATGGAGGAAGACCTCGGAACGAAGCTCGACTGGGTCGCGGTCGACCACTTCAACACCGGCCATCCGCACAGCCATGTCGTCGTCCGTGGCAAGGATGAGACGGGCAAGGATTTGATCATCGCCCAGGACTACATCACGGACGGGATTCGGCTTCGCGCGCAAGAGCTGGCGACGCTGGAATTGGGACCGGAGACCGACCTTGAACTGCGATCGAAACTCACGGCGGAAATCATCGCCGAGCGTTTCACCCGGATCGACCGGGCGATGCTCACTGAAGTCAGCGAGGGAATGCTCGACCTGCGGCCAGAGACGGGTCAAGTCCGCGCCGACTTCGATCGAACGCTGCGCATTGGCAGATTGCAGACGCTGGCGCGCTACGGCCTCGCCACGGAGAGCGAGCGGGGCGTCTGGAAACTGTCGGACCAGTTGGAGCCGACGCTGCGGGAACTCGGCGAGCGGGGCGACATCATCAAGGCGATCAACCGGGCGCTGAAAGCGCGGGGCGAAGAGCGCGCGCTGGAAAGCTATTCCCTTCATGGCGAGGAGGCCAAAGCCAAGATCGTTGGCCGCGTCATCGACAAGAGGCTGACCGACGAACTCGACGAGCGCCTCGGCCTTGTCGTCGACGGTGTCGACGGGCGGGTCCATCATGTCGCCCTCGGCTCCGAGGCGATGGCGAACGCCGCCGAGGAAGCGTCCATTGGATCGATCGTGGAGTTCGCCCCTGCGCCAGCCGGGCCGCGACCGGCGGACCGCAACATCGCCCAGCTCGCCGGCGCCTCAGGCGAGTATTGCCCGAACGTCCATCGGATCGTCGCGCAGGCGAGCCGGGTGCGCGTTCCAGGCGGCGACTATGACGCCTATGTCGAGAGCCATGTCCGCAGGCTGGAGGCGCTGCGCCGGGCGGGGATTGTCGAGCGAACCGACGCCGACCATTGGCGCATCCCGGCCGACTTCGAGACGCGCGCCGCAGACTATGACGCCCAGCGGCGTGGACGGGTGACGCTGCGTGTTCTCTCCAGTCTCGACCTTGAGGCTCAGATCGACGCCAATGGCGCCACCTGGCTCGACCGGGAGATGACGTCGACCAGTCGCGCGCCCATCGTGCGCGCCGGATTTGGGGCGGAGGTCGACCGGGCGATGAAACAGCGCCGACAGACGCTGGTCGAAATGGGCCACGCGTGGCGCACGCCCGACAACGTCATCCGTGCGCCAGGAGACCTGGTCGCCCGACTGGAGCGGAGCGAGATCGAACGCGTCGGCAAATCCATGGCGGCGGAAAAACACGCGCCCTTCAAAATGAAAGCCGAAGGCGAGCGCGTCTCGGGCGTGTTCACCGGCACGACAAACCTCGTCTCCGGCAAATACGCCGTCATCGAGAATGCCTACGAGTTCACGCTCGTGCCCTGGCGGCCCGTAATGGATGACCGCCTCGGACGCCAGATCAGCGGCATTGTGCGGGACGCCGGAATCTCATGGGACTTCACACGCACGCGAGGGATTGGAATCGGGATGTAAGTGCGGCTCAAAGAAGGGAAGATTCAACCTCGAAGACTTTGAACTATTTGCCCATTCATCCGCACGACCAGATTCGGCGAGGCGTGGAAAGTCACGACTCTCCGCGCGCTGATGATCGCCGGGTCGCCCGTTTTTGGATTGCGGCCGATCCGCTCCCGTTTGGCCCGAAGCGTGAATACGCCAAAAGCGCTCAATTTGACCGACTCGCCGCAAACAAGCGCTGCAAGAATCTCTTCGAAGACTTCATCGACAATCTGTCGGGCTTGCGAACGGGATAAGGCCGGACAGCTCTTATATGCTGCTTCGCTTAACTTCTGCCGCGTCAGCGCGCCAGCTTTCG
>VGEB01000168.1 GCA_016869435.1 Alphaproteobacteria bacterium
AATCGGGTCATGCCGCTGTCATTCAGATCGTCTCGACAAGCGAAGCCTTGATGGAGCGCCGTCTTTCAGAAATCCCGTCGTCCGAATGGGGCGATCTCTCCTGCGACATCACCCCGCGCGAATATGTTCTCGACTATCTCGCCCATTCCTTTCCGACCCAGCTCTTCGAAGTCTATTCCGACGAGAACGGCGATCTTCACTCGCGCCCGGCCGTCGACGAGCACGGCAATGCCGTCCAGTCGCGCGAGGCTATGGAGCGCCGGGACCGGCTGACCGAGCATCTCGCCGCCCTTCCCGCCGTTCAAGGCGCGCTCGACCAGATCGTTCAGCGTTTCGGGACGGAGATGGTCGCCGAGGTCACCGGCCGTTCGCGGCGGATCGTGCGCAAGACCAATGCGGACGGTTCGGATCGCTTATGCGTCGAGAACCGGCCGGCCTCGGCCAATCTTAGCGAGACGCAGGCTTTCATGGATGACGAGAAACGCATCCTCGTCTTTTCCGACGCCGGCGGCACTGGCCGCTCCTATCACGCCGAGCGCAGCGCGAAGAATCAGCGGTTGCGCGTCCACTATCTGCTCGAACCCGGTTGGAAGGCGGACAACGCGATTCAGGGGCTTGGGCGCACCAACCGCACCAATCAGGCGCAGCCGCCATTGTTCTGTCCGGTCGCGACCGATGTGAAGGGCGAGAAACGCTTTCTCTCGACGATCGCCCGGCGGCTCGACACGCTCGGCGCCATCACAAGGGGCCAGCGCCAGACCGGCGGCCAGGGCCTGTTCCGGCCGGAGGACAATCTCGAATCGCCCTATGGACGCGCGGCGCTCCGCCGGCTCTATCAGCTCGTCTTCGCCGGCAAGGTCGAAGGCTGTTCATTGACGCGCTTTTCGGAAGCGACCGGGCTCGACCTCACCGACCAGGACGGCAGCCTCAAGGAAGAATTGCCGCCGATCTCGACTTTCCTCAACCGTATCCTCGCTTTGCCGATCGCGCTGCAGAATCTCCTCTTCGAGGTGTTCGAGGGGCTGATGGCGGCGCAGGTCGAGGCGGCGATCCAGGCCGGCGTCTTCGACGTCGGCGTCGAAACGGTTCTTGCCGAAAGTCTCGTTGTCACCAATCGCCAGGCCATTGCCGTCCATGGCAAGAGCGGCGCGGAAACGCAGCTGCAGACGATTCAGCGCAAGGACAAGACGCGGATCACGACGCTGGGCGAAGCGTTCGACTATGCCACTGCCTCGCAAAAATCGCGGCTGGTGATCAACGACCAGTCAGGCCGCGCCGCGGTCAAATTGCCTGCGACGGCGCTGATGCAGGACGACGGTTCGGTTCAGCCGCGGGTTCGCCTGCTGCGGCCGACCCATGCCGATGTGATCACGGTCGAAGCGCTGGAGCGCTCGCATTGGCGTGATGCAAGTTCCGAAGAATTTCGGCGGGCGTGGGAGAGCGAGGTCGCGTCCATCGCCGAACTGACCGAGAGCACGTTTCACATTGTGACCGGCCTCCTGCTTCCGGTCTGGAACCGGCTCCCGGATGAGGCGGCGCGCGTCTATCGGCTGCAGACAGATCAGGGCGAATGCGTCATCGGCCGGCTCGTCTCGCCGGCAAGCGCCGCCGCGCTCCTTGAGGCGACGGGCGCCGGCGCCCCTGCCCTCGCGTCAATCGCCGCCATCGCCGCGGTCATGCAGGACGGCGCGGGCCTCGTTCTAGCGGACGGTCTGGCCCTCAAGCGTGCGCTCGTGATGAACCGGCGCCGGCTCGAACTCACTGGCTTCTCTGACACGATGGTCGATCGGTTGAAGGCGCAGGGTCTCGTTTCTGAAATCATCGCCTGGAAGCTGCGGCTCTTTGTGCCGCTCGGCGATGAGGCTTCAAAAATCGTCGAGAAGCTTCTCGCCCTTCATCCCCTACTCCGCGTCGCGCCTGCGACCCGCGTAAATTCTTAAAAGAGCGGGAGGCGATCATGGAAAGCCCCGCCCGGACTCTGTCCTCCGGCCTCGCAGAACATGTCGAGGCCGTCTGCAAGCATTATCTTTCGAACGGTCGTCGCTGCGGCAATTACTGGGTCGTCGGCGACGTGAACAACAATGCTGGCCGCAGTCTCTATGTGCGGCTGAAGGGGCCACTCTTTGGCAAGGGCGCGCGAGGCCGCTGGACCGATTATGTTGCGTTGCCGGTTATGTTGTGGCGCTCCTGACTGGGTGCTTTTCCACAGGCGGCTGATGGCTTCTACGCAACATAATTTTCTTCACGCCGCCCTGTAAGCAAGGTCGCGCCTCCATCAA
>VGEB01000169.1 GCA_016869435.1 Alphaproteobacteria bacterium
TTGGAGTCGATCTCGATGCGCCCGTCGTCGACGAAGCGCGTCAGGCCGTCCCAGCGCGAGAGCGCGTAGCGGATCGCCTCGGCGAGCTTGGTCTTCTGGCTGATCAGCGCGAGCTTTTCACGCAGCCATGGCTCGAGGGCGTCGAGGATTGGGCGGGATTTTTCCTGTCGCGCCGCGCGCCGGTCATCCGGGTTCTGACCCCGGATATCGCTCTCGATGGCGTAGAGGGCGCCGATGCGCGCCAGCGCCTCGCTGGCGATCGGCGCAGGACCTGCCGCGGCGAGTTCGTAAAAGCGCCGGCGAACGTGAGACCAGCAGAAGGCGAGCGACACGCTGTTCTTCTGCGCCAGCGCGCGATAGCCGGCGTAACCGTCGACCTGCACGACGCCCGTGAAGCCGGCAAGATGCGTGAGCGGCTGCTCGGATTTTCGGTTTTGCGCATAGACATAGACGGCGATCGGCGGATCTGCGCCGCCGAAAGGCCGGTCGTCGCGCGCATAAGCCCAGAGCTGGCCGGTCTTGGTGCGCCCCCGTCCGGGGTCGAGCACCGGCGCCTTTGTCTCGTCGGCGAAGATTTTCGTCGACAATCTTATGTGTTCCAGAAGTCGCTCATGCACGGGCCGCAAATGCCAGGCGGCGCGGCCAACCCAGTCGGCGAGCGTCGAACGGTCGAGCGCGACGCCCTGCCGGGCGTAGATCTGGGCCTGCCGATAGAGCGGAAGGTGATCTGCGTATTTGGAAACGAGCACGTGGGCGACGGTCGCCTCGGTCGGCAGGCCGCCTTCAATCAGCCGCGCCGGGGCCGGCGCCTGCACGACCGCGCCCTCGCAGGCGCGACAGGCGTATTTGGGACGCCGCGTCACCAGCACCCGGAACTGCGCCGGCACGATGTCGAGCCGCTCGGAGACATCTTCACCGATCCGGTGAAGCGCGCCCTTGCAGCAGGGACAGGCCTTCTCGTCGATGTCGACGATGGTCTCGATGCGCGGCAGATGGGCAGGCAGCGCGCCACGGTTCGTGCGGCGCTTTCTGGCCGCCTTCTCACGTTCGGCGGCGGATTTGGCTTCCGTCGCCGCCGCCGCGCCGGCTTCCGTCTGCTCGACCTCTTCGAGCGCGAGCAGCATCTGGTCTTCGGGAAGCGTCTCGGCGCGCCGCCCGAAGCGATGGCGCTGCATCTCCTTGATGATCTGAACCAGGCGCTCGTTGCGCGCGCGCTCGGCGAGAAGCATCGCCTTCAGTTCGTTCGGATCGTCGGGAAGCCTGTCGATCGCCTGCGCCATAGCCGCAGAACACCATATTTTCTGCCGTCTTTCGACGCTCTTCGACGCCCTGATTCACTGTGTCGCAGCTCATCCCGGCAACGCGGGCGCCGGCGTCTCTTTCGCCGCGCGGACACGGCGCCAATCGAGTCCTTCGAGCAGCGCCGACAATTGCGCCGCCGACAAACGCATGACGCCATCTTCGATCTTCGGCCAACGGAACTCGCCGTCCTCCAGTCGCTTGGCGAACAAACATACGCCCGTTCCATCCCAAAAAATCAGCTTCACCCGATCCGCGCGCTTGGCGCGGAACACATAGATCGCGCCGCAGAACGGATCAGACTGCATCGTCTCGCGCACCAGCGCAGCTAAGCCTTCCGCGCCCTTCCTAAAGTCGACCGGCTTCGTCGCCACCATGACGCGCACCGCGCCCGTCGGACCAATCACGCGCAGTCCGATCTTTTGTCGTCCTTCAACGCGCCGACGATCGCGGTCACCAGCGCCGCCTCCGCCCCGCGCCATATCCATACGCTCGAACCGCCGATCTCAAGTTCGATAATCGGCGGCCGAACAGAGGCCGCTTGGGCGTCGGCCGGCTCGGCAGGCGTTGCTTTCACAGTTGTCGCTTCGACGACCGCAGGAACAAATGCTGAGGGGACTTCGGCGTCAACAGCCTTCAAACTTTCCCGCGCCGCGCGCCGCCACGTGAACAATTGCTGTGGCGTCAAACCATGTCGGCGAGCGACTTGGCAGGCGTGGACGCCTTCCTCATAACTCTCCGCAACAATCGACGCCTTTTCTTCCGCCGTCCACGTGCGGCGGCGACCAGCCCCAGTAAAAATCTCGACACGGCGTGCCGGAGCCGCCTCAATCTCCGACACGTGCTTATGCTCTAAAATCGACATGTGTCGGAGCTCCTCAACGCTCCGAATATCGCCCCGTCCCTAGCCCCAGAAAAGGTGCGGTCAAAACAGCGCTTAC
>VGEB01000170.1 GCA_016869435.1 Alphaproteobacteria bacterium
GCTAGGGGTAGATTTCATCCTCGAAGCGCTGGCGAGCGAAGGACTCGGCCATCTGTTCATGGTGCCGGGCGGGCTGGTCGACCCCTTTCTGCCAGCTTTGGGGCGTCAAAAGGCGCTCACCCCCATCGTCGCCGCCCAGGAGGGCGGCGCCGCCTATATGGCCGACGGCTATGCGCGCGCGAGCGGAAATTTCGGCGCCGCGCTCTGCATCGGCGGTCCCGGCCTGACCAACGCCGTCACTGCGGTGGCGACGGCGCAGTCCGACGGCTCGCCGCTTCTTCTGATGAGCGGCGAAGTGGCGACGGTCCTCGAAGGCTTGGGAATGTTTCAGGACGCAAGTCCTCAGACGCTGGACGACGTCACCGTCATGAAGCCGCTGACGCGCTATTCCTCGTCGATCGACAATCCCAGGAACATGCCGCACTTGTTTCAGCACGCGCTGCTGCAGCTTCGGACACAGCCGGCTGCGCCGGTGCATCTCTCATTGCCGGGAGACTGTCTGGCCGCGGAGCTTGCCGTCAGCCATTCGCCGATCGATCGCTCGCTGGTCGAATATGATGGGCTGTCGATTGAGGCCGCGGATTCGTCGCTGCAACATTTTTCAGGCGGCTCGGACGGCAAGCTCCCGGTAAAGATCGCAATTCTCGCCGGCGCAGGCGTCGAGCATTCGAACGCCGCCGCAGCGCTGAACCAATTCGCCGAGCTTTGGCGCATTCCTGTCGCGACGACGCTGCGCGGCAAAGGCGTTTTTCCAGAGGACCACCCTCTCTCGCTCGGCGTGTTCGGCTATGCCGGAACGCACCACGCCCGCGCCGCCCTGATGGATCCCTCGCTCGATCTGCTGATCATTCTGGGATCAGGACTGAATGAACGGGATACGATGCACTGGGCGCTGCAAGTGAAGCCCGACGCCACGATCTGCGTAAATTTGCTTCCCTCCGCCATTGGGACGCATGTCCAAGACGGCGGCGTCGTGGGAAGCTGCGGCGCCTATCTGCGTTATCTGCTCGATCACAGCGATCGTTTGCGCGAATGTCTCGAGCCGACGCTCGCCGCACGCGCGAATTGGGTTTCACAGATTCGGTCGAAGCCGCGGCTCCAAGACCCGGAAAACTGCGCGAGCGACGCCGCGCCGATTCACCCGGCGCGCATCGTTAGCGAACTGAGAAAGGCTCTCCCGCGCGACGGCATACTGGTGGTGGATTCCGGCGCGCATCGGGCCTTCGCCGGCCATTATTGGGAGGCCTATGAACCGAGAACCTACGTTTCCGCCACCAATCTCGGCCCTATGGGCTGGGCGATCGGCGCCTCGGTCGGCGTCCAATGCGCACAGCCGCGCCGACGCGTCGCGGTCATCACCGGCGACGGCTGCATGCGCATGGGCGGCATGGAAATCGCCACTGCGGCGCGTTACCAGTTTCCCGTAATCTACGTCGTGATCAACAATGCGGCGCTCGGCAATGTCTGGCTGCGCGCGCATGGACTTGGTCCAATTCCTGACGAACTCACGCGATTGCCGGATCACGACTGGGCCGGATTCGCGAGAGCCCTCGGCGCACGCGCCGAAACCGTGCGCTCTCCCGGCGATCTCGCCGACGCTTTCGAGAGAGCGCTGCAGGGCAAGGGCCCCTGCGTCATCGACGTCAAGGCCGACAGGGCTTTTACGACGCCGGTTAAAGATTGGGCAGAGGCCATCGCGGCCTATTCCTACCAGGAGTGAGAGAGCCGATGGCGGTGTTGCCCTTTGATCCTTCAACGTTGTCGCCGGACGATCGCGCGATCTACGGACGCATGGTGGAGCGACGGAAAGCGCAGGGCGCCGGCTTTGGCGGCCCCTATGCCACGCTGATGAACCATCCGCAACTTTGCGAGAAAATCGAAGACCTCGGCTATTACCTGAAGTTCCAGGGTCATCTACCGCGCGAGGTCTACCAATTCGTCGTCCTGTTCGTCGCGCGTCGCACCGGCGCGGCCTTCGAATGGATCGACCATATTCGGCATGCCGAAGCGGCCGGAGTTCCATCCTCGCTTATCGACGCTCTTCGGCAGGGCGAGGATGTGAGCGCCTTCGCTCCTGCGCCCTTTGACATCGTCTCAAAAACGCTTGAGGCGACATTGTCCTGGCAAAACATTCCGCAAAGCGTTCAGGACCAAGCCATCACGACATTCGGCGTGGAAGGTTTCGTCGAACTTGTCGTGTTGTCGGG
>VGEB01000171.1 GCA_016869435.1 Alphaproteobacteria bacterium
CGCGACGGACGAAACCCCACTTCGTCGCGCAATCGGCGCACATCCGCGACAATGCGCGGCGGCTCATCGGCGCGGTCGGGGAGCGCGCCGACGCGAATAAGATCCGACCGGCCCGCGATCACGCCAAGACGCTCGGCGATGGAGGCGACGCTCACTCCCTCGCCGCTTGCAATGTTCACGGCGCCCGTAGTTTCGCTAAGAGCGAGCGCGGCGATCGCGCCGCCTGCGTCGCGGGTATCGAGAAAATCGCGCACCGCAAGCCCCCGCGAAAGCGGCGCGGTTTCGCCGCGGGCAAGTTTCGCCGCGAGCGAAGCGACAAGCCGCGCCTCATGCTCGAATGGCCCATAAAGATAGAACAGGCGCGCCCACACGAACGAAATATCGCCGAGTTCCTGCAGCACCCGCCGCGCTGCGTCCTTTGCGACGGCGTAAAGGGTTGCCGGCGCGATTTCGGTGGTTGTTTCGTCGCACGTTCCGTCGTCCGGCCAGCGATATTCGAAACATGTCCCGACGCCGACGAAGCGCTGAACGCCGGCGTCAAGCGCGGCGCGAGCGAGAAGCAGCGTCGCGGCGGTCCAGTCGAGATTGTCTCGGCTCGTCCAAAATGTGCCGTGTTCGACGTTCCACGCCAGATGGAGCACGGTATTGGGTCGCACTTGATCGATCAGCGCGCCAGCCGCGCCGGGCGCGCGCAAATCTCCCCCATAGGCGACGACGTCCCCTTCGATTTTCTCGGGGCGTTGAGCATGCGCGTGAACCTCGACGCCCGCGCGAGCTAGCGCGCCGATCGTCTGCCTACCGACAAATCCCGAAGCGCCCGTCACCAGAACTCGCAATGCGAACCCCTCTCCTCCGGCGCAAAGCGTCCTCACGTGCGACGAACGCATACAGAATAGGGACGCCGGCGGCAAATCCCTGTCGTTTCAGCCGACCCACGGACTTGGCCAGGCGAGATCGGCCTCGCCGATCACGGCGGGAACGGCCGGCCAGTCAAGCGCAAATCCCGGATCGTCGTAGCGCAGCCCGCGCGCCTGACCGCCCACATACGGCCGGCTCATCTGATAGAGCACATCGGTGTCGGCTTCGAGGGTGAGAAAGCCGTGCGCGCAGCCTTCGGGGATGAACAATGCATCGGCGCGGTTCGCGTCGAGGCGCCGGGCGATCCAGCGCCGGAAGGTCGGGCTCTCGCGGCGCAGATCGATCACGACGTCATGGATCGCGCCCCGCGTTACGCGCACCAGCTTCGCCTCGGCGTAGGGCGGGTCCTGCCAGTGCATGCCGCGCAGCGTATGCATCCGATCATTGCGCGACAGATTGATCTGCGTCGATGTGAAGGAAATGCCGGCGGCGGCAAATTCTTGCGGACAATAGACGCGCGCGAAAAACCCCCGCGGGTCGGCGCGCGGCTCGGCCGCGACCTCGAAGACGCCTGCTATTTCGGTCGGCGCGAACCTCAAGCGTCGAACACTCGCGTTTCAGGGACGGCGGTGACGAATTTGCCGCCCCATTCACGGATTTCCGCCATCTGCGCCACGATCTCCTCGCGAAGGTTCCAGGGAAGAATCACCAGATAATCGGGACGCTTTTCGCCGATCACCTCGGGCGCGCGGATGGGAATATGACTGCCCGGCAGGAATTTTCCCTGCTTGGCGGCGCTGCGGTCATAGACGCAGACAATGTCATTCGCGTTCACCCCGCAGACATTGAGGAACGTATTTCCCTTGGCGGCCGCGCCATAGGCGGCGACCGTCTTGCCTTCCGCCTTGGCGCACGCCAAGAAATTGAGGAACGACGCTTTCACCGCTTCGACCTTTTGCGCGAAGCCCGCATAACCTTCGATCGCATCGAGACGGGCGGCGCGTTCGGCGCTTCGCGCCGCCTCCAGGCGCGGCGTCGGCGCGCGATTCGCGCCTTCGCGGCAGACGTATAGGCGCAGGGAGCCGCCATGCGTCGGCAGTTCCTCGACGTCGAAAGCGACAAGACCGTTCGCGGCCAGAACGCGCTCCACCGCCACGAGCGAGAGATAGGAGAAGTGCTCGTGATAGATCGTGTCGAACTGCAGTTCGCGGATGAGATTCAGGACATGCGGAAATTCGAATGTCGCGACGCCGTCCGGCTTGAGGATTTCCGCAAATCCGGCGACGAAATCGCGGATGTCGGGAACATGCGCCAACACATTGTTGGCGGCCGTGAGATCGGCGG
>VGEB01000172.1 GCA_016869435.1 Alphaproteobacteria bacterium
GCCGGCCTCCTGCTCCCGCAAAATCCCGATGATCTGCTCTTCCGTGAACCGCTTCTTCTTCATCGTGTCCGTCCTCAATGGGCCGGACTCTAATCGCTTCTGGAGGAATTTCTCAGGGGCAGGTCAGCGCGCGGACATCAAAATGGCGCGAGCGAGATGCGGCCGCAGCGCGTCCAGTCTGTCGACAAAATGCTTCTCGACAGGGCCCCTGTCATAGAGGCGGTTTACGGCCAGGATCACCCTTTCGCCGGTCGCCATGGGGAGCACCGTCGCCGCGCCCCAGCCAATCCCGCCCGGCCGAAGAAAATCTTTGTAGATCGGCTCGACCTCGAGCTCCTCGGGCGTGAAGGCGTCATATTCAGTAATGAACCCGGGATGGCGCGCGCCAAACAGGCGGGCCGCGAAAGTGCCGCGAGTAAGCCAGTTTTCGCGCACGCAACGCTCGGTCCGATCCCGGTTGATGTCCGACGCGGACCAATAGGTCGATGCGCCCTTGCCAACGAAGAGCGAGCCGCCGCGCGCCTCGATTATTCCCGCGAGAGCGTCAAGCACCCCCGGCCACAGCTCGGGAACGAATGAACATTCGTAAATTTTATCAATAAGTTCTAACTCCATCTCGCCCTCGTTCGCAGACGCGAAGACGAAGCAAATTGGTAGTGCGTCTGAAGCCAAGACGGTCTTTCCGCTGAGCGAAAACCCAGCCCGGCCATCAGTTTAATCTGCCATGAATTGGCGCCTGTCGCCATCGAAATGCCACAGCCGGACCCTGCGTCTCTAAAACTGCGACGATTAATGCTGTGCAGCGCCGCAATCCTTTCTGGACATGGGCGCCATTCTGAGTTCTAAGCCTGATCGCTGCTACAGGTGGGAGGCGCCCTGCTTCTCACGTCGCCAACGCAATCACGAACGGGCTGGAGACCGTTCCGGCCGGGCGCGCCGCCTGTCGGGCCGCGAAAACAGCGAAAATCGAGGGAAAGGTTGGGGAGATTCAATGGCCAAAGCAATTCTGCACATGCTCAGCACGTTGAAGCATATGAGCCCCTTCGACGTAAATATGGCCCTCGACGCCGGCTATGACGCCGCGATTCCCTATACCAATGTCACGCTCGACGAAGTCACCGCGCTCGTGCAGGACGCGATGTTTTCGCGCGCGCCGTCGGCGGCGCTTCGCACCGGCATTTTCTTCGCCGGCCGAGATGCAGTGCTCGCGCTCGACATGATGGACGCCGCCAAAAAGGCGCTGCTCAAGCCCTTCGAAGTGTCGCTGTTCGCCGACCCCTACGGCTCCTTCACCACCGCCGGCGCGATGGTCGCCTGCGTCGAAAAGATTTTGCGGGAAAAGAAGCAGCGGGAGCTCAAGGGCTCCAAAGTGGTGATCTACGGCGCGACCGGCGTCGTCGGCTATTCCGCCGCGGTCATCTCGGCTCTTGAGGGCGCTAAGGTCACCATTGTCGGCTACAGCGGCCTTGAGCGCGTCGCGAAACTCGCCGACGAAATGTGCAAGCGTTTCGATATTAAGGTAACTCCCGCGGACGGTTCCTCGCCCCAACAGGTGCGGACTCTGCTGTGCGAGCATGAGATCGCGCTCTGCGCGGCGCGCGCCGGCGTCCAGGTGATTTCGAAGGAAGACGTGGCCGCCGCCAAGGATCTCTTGATCGCCGCCGACGTCAACGCTGTGCCGCCGCTCGGCGTTGAGGGATGCGGCCTGCACGACAATGGCGTCGTGATTTCTCCTCACGGCGCGCTCGGCATTGGCGCGCTGGCGATCGGCAACGTCAAATACGGCGCGGAATCGGGCCTCTTCAAGAAGATGGCGACATCCGACGAGCCGCTCTGTCTCGACTTCCGTCACGCTTTCGCCCTGGCGCGCGAACTCGTGTGACGTCTCGCGGGCTTGCTAGGCCACGCCTTGGCAAGCCGGCGCAAAAATGGTTGAGTCCGCGCCGCGAGCGGCAGCTTGCGGGGCTTTCTCATTGCCGCGCGCCTTAGTGCGCGGCTCGCGTGAGGCGCTTCAGGCGCCACGATTCTGGGAGGAATACATGGCAGTGATCAATAAGATGCTGGTCGGCGAGTCGCTGGTCGGCGACGGCAACGAAGTTGCGCATATCGACCTGATCATGGGTCCGCGCGGCTCGGCGGCCGAACTCGCTTTCGCCAATGCGCTGGTCAACAACAAGGACG
>VGEB01000173.1 GCA_016869435.1 Alphaproteobacteria bacterium
TATTTATACGAGAGGCTTGCCGACACGGTCCTTGGTTCGCCGTGGTAGAGGGCGCCGTTTGAGGTCCAGTTTGATTGGTTGGTGAGATTGGCGGCGTTGAGTTCGAATCTGAGATTGTCGGTGATGCTGTAGGCGAGCGAGGCGCCGAGCATCTGCTGGGGCGCGAGGGTGAAGCCGTAGGTGTTAGGCAGCGTCGCTTCGAGGCGGCTGGCGTAATAATAGCTGAAGCCGAGTTCGAGCCCTTTGAGGTCGCCCGTGTCGAATGTGTAATTGGCGGAAAAATTATAGACGCGCCGCGGCGCGCCGAGAAGATCGCTGCCCTTCTGCGAGGGGACGTTGTCGTCCTTCGACACCAGCGCATGCAGGAAGGTGGCGACGGCGTTGATCTTGAGGTTCGGCAGAATCTCGCCGCCGAGATTGACTTCGATCCCATGGCTGTGCTGCTGGCCGGTGACGACGGAAAAGAAGCCGCTCGGATTGGCCGGATTGGGGATCGCGACATTGTCGCGGGTGACGTCGAAGAGACCGACTTCGAAGCTCATCTTGCGGTCGAGAAATTCGCGCCTGAAGCCCAGTTCATATTGGGTGTCCTGTTGCGGCGGCGGCGCTTCGCCGCTCTGAATGCGCACGCCGGTGTTGGGGATCAGCGATTTGCCATAGGCGGCGAAGAGCTGGGTCTCGTCGTCGGGCCGATAGAGAATGCCGGCGCGCGGCGAAAAATAGCCCTTGGTCCCTTTGCTGAGGCTCGATGTCGGCTCTCCGGCGAGCGCGCCCAAGGGATCGAAGACCCGTTCGCGCTGGGCGAGAAGATCGTAGCGCCCGCCGATCAGAATGCGCCAGTTCTCGTTGAGGTCGATCAGATCCTGGCCATAGGCGGAGCGGCTGATGGCGCGGGCGACGCCATTCGACCAATAGGCCCCGGCGTAGCTCACCCCCGGCGAATAGACGGGCGCGAAAATATTGAGCGGCGCCGCCTCGTAGCGGGCGACGTCATTGTTATAGCCGTAATAGAAGTCCCAATGTTCGAGGCCGAGAAAGACGGCATGGGAGAGAAAGCCGGTATCGAAACGCCCGTTGAGGCGCAATTGCGCATCGAAGCTGCGGTTGGCGGCGCGGGCGCGCACCGGATTGCCGAAGACCACCGACTGAAAGCCGTCATAGCCCCAGCCGGTGAACCAGCCCCAGCGGCTGGCGGAGAGAAAATAGTCGACGACCGCCTTGACCTTCCAGTCGGCGTTGAAGGCGTGCTCATAGGTGAAGGTGAGATCGTCGAAGAAGGGCGTCTCATGTTCATTCGCCGGCAGGCCGGCGTAGAACTCCTTGGGGACATGCAGAAAAACCGGATCGGCGGGAACGCCGTCGCGCCAGACGAGCCTTGCGCCATTGTGCTCGGCGCGCAGGCTGACGTGGTCGCCATTGTCGGCGACAAAGGCGAGCATCGGCGCGATATCGAAGCTGCGGGTGCGCGTGAAATCGACGAAACTGCCTAAGCTCTGCGCCGAGCCGGTCATGCGAAAGAGCAGGCTCTTCTCGTCATTGAGCGGGGCGTTGACGTCGGCGGCGAACCTTGTGACCGCGAAGCTCGCCTTGGTGGCGACGGCCCGGGCGAAGGTCTCTTGCGTCGGCGCCTTGCGGATGTAATCGGCGGCGCCGCCATAGCCCCCGAGCGCCTTGCCGAACAGCATGGCGCTCGGTCCCTTGTAGAATTCGACATGATCGACGGTGGAGAGATCGACGTCCTGGGCGGTGAAGCCATGCGAGGCGCCGTCGAAGAGCGTCACCCCGGCGGGAAAGCCGCGCATGACGAAGCTCGGCGAATAGGCGCTGTTGGTCGCCGGAGCGTTGACATAGACGCCGCTCTGGTCGCGCCCCAGCGTCTGGGCGTTGGGGGCCGATGCGCTGCGCCGTTCGACGGCGCCATGGCGACTATTCTGCCGCTCCTTCTGCTGCCTGTCCTGTTGCTTGCCCTGCCGACTGCTCTCTTCCTTGTCCCGGACCCC
>VGEB01000174.1 GCA_016869435.1 Alphaproteobacteria bacterium
CCATTGAGGAGCTGATCAAGCTGGCGACGGCGCTGCTCGAAGTCGACGAGGGAGCCATTCGGTCCGCCCTCACGGATGAGCTCGCCGGCGGCGACGTGGTGGCGAATACGATCGAAGAAAAGCCCTGCGTGTTCTTGCGAGGCTTGTATCTCGCCGAACGCGGCGTCGCCGATCGGCTGCGCTCCCTGACAGGCGGCTCGCCGCCCTGGCCGACGATCGATGTCGACAAGGCCATTCCATGGGTCGAGAAACGCACCGGCAAGACTTTCGCGGCGTCTCAGCGCGCCGCGATCGGCATGGTTCTCAAATCCAAGGCGGCCGTGGTCACCGGCGGCCCCGGCGTCGGTAAAACCACACTGCTCGACGCCATCCTGCGCATTCTCGCGGCCAAAGGAACGCGCCTTCTGCTCGCCGCGCCCACCGGCCGCGCCGCCAAGCGCATGAGCGAGCAGACGGGGATCGAGGCCAAGACCATTCACCGCCTGCTCGAAACCGATCCGAAGACCGGGGGTTTCCGCCGCGATACTGATAATCCGCTCGACTGCGATCTGCTTGTCATCGACGAGACCAGCATGGTCGACGCCTCGCTCATGTTCGCGGTGTTGAACGCGGTTCCGGCAAAGGCCGGTTTGCTGCTCGTTGGCGACGTCGACCAACTTCCCTCGGTCGGTCCGGGTCAAGTTCTCGGCGACATCATCGACTCAGGCGTCATTCCCGTCGCGCGGTTGACGGAAGTGTTCCGGCAAGCGGCTGAAAGCCGGATCGTCAGGAACGCCCATCGCATCAATCGTGGCGAAATGCCCGAATGGCCGAAGCCGGGCGAAGAAACGGATTTCTTTTTTGTCGAGGCGAAAGAGCCGGAGCAAGGCGCGGCCAAGATCGTCGACATTGTTCGCGACCGAATTCCGCGCCGCTTCGGCCTTGATCCCATTCGCGACGTGCAGGTGCTCTGCCCAATGCAACGAGGCATTCTCGGCGCGCGAGCGCTCAACAGCGATCTCCAGAACGCCCTCAATCCCAACATGGCCGAGAAGATCGAGCGTTTTGGCTGCAGCTTCGCGCCGGGCGACAAGGTGATGCAGATCGAGAATGACTACGACCGCGAGGTGTTCAACGGCGACCTTGGTCGAGTCCGCCGTATCGACCAGGCCGATGGCGTCCTCATCGCGGAATTTGACGGTCGCGAGGTTGAATATCCGTTTGGCGAACTCGACGCGCTCGTTCCCGCCTATGCGACGACGATCCATAAGTCGCAAGGATCGGAATATCCCGCAGTCGTGATCGCCATCGCGACCCAGCACTATGCGATGCTCGCCAGAAATCTCCTCTACACTGCGGTTACTCGCGGCAAGCGCCTTGTCGTCATTGTCGGGCAGCGCAAGGCTTTGGCGATCGCGGTTCGTACTCACGGACGCAAGCGACGACGGACCAAACTCAAGGAATGGCTGTCGCCCCGCTGATCGATTGGTCCCGCCTCATTGTCTTGGCATCTTTCTGCGGACATCCCGCGCCACTGGCATGTTCGTCAGAACAGACGCGCGCTGTCCGCGCCGACCGTGTCCACGCGGGGCGTCATCATAATCGCCTTGGCCGAAAAAGTATCAGATTCACTGGCCGGTGCGCTGACGTTTCCCTTTAACTCAGGCGCCGCTGGCGTCGTGGGGAACGAAGGATGGGTCCTGGCGCAATCGCTGCGCGTCTCGGTTTGGCGATCGTCCAGATCTGTTGGAAATGAAGCAGAGCAATGTGTTTATGTTTCAGCGTTCGACCTCGATCGCCAACTTTCCTGTCCTCGCGTCCACGATGATGACCGTCGACGTCGGGTTTTTCTGTTTTATTATGTGGGCAAACCTCATCGCGTCACGGACATCATAAAATTGATCGCGGAGAACTCCGTCGATTCGAACCTCGTACGGACACTCAATAAGCTTCGAAGGGCGCAGGTTCATCGGCGAGGATCTGGCTGGAGAACCTTCGAGTTAACGGAGAGCGCGCTAG
>VGEB01000175.1 GCA_016869435.1 Alphaproteobacteria bacterium
GCGCCATTTGCGTATAAAACCGCGAACACCCTTGCCGATTTGTTCTCCGGCCATAACGGCCTGTTCCAGACTGGCCTTTGAGCCGTGGATGCGGATGACCTTGTCGTCCACTTCGATGGCGTCGACGATCGAACGCAGATAGGCCTTCCGGAATGTGGTCTCGCCGGTGGTTATGCGCTCCCGCATGAAAGCGCCGAAGCGCTCGACTTGATCCGGCTCCAAGGTAACCTCAGGCGCGAGTTGAACCTTGATGCGCTCCAAGGCTGCCTTGGCGCGGTCGCGGTCCAATTTGAGTGCGGCAAGCCGGTCCGCCAGCGTCTCGTCGATATCCGTCAGGCCGTCCTCGACCAGTTTGTAGAGCCGGCGCAGCTTGTCATCGGCCTGGGCGATTTCCTGTTGCAGTATGCGCGCCCGCTCCTGAACGTCAGCGTCGCTTGATGCCCTCTTTTCGGCCAGCGAGGTCAGAAGACCCGCCAATCGGTTTGGGCCGAGCAACCGGTCGGCGAGATGACTCGTCACCAGCCCGTCGAGACGGTCCATGGCGATGGATCGGCCTTTGCAGCCGGTCTTGCCGACCCGGGCGGCCGTCGAGCACGAATAATAGCGATGCACCTTGCCGGATTTCGAGGTGCCAGTGCGTAGCGTCATCGCCCCGCCGCATGTCGCGCAATGCGCCAGGCCCGTGAGGAGGATCGGCCCCGTGACAACGCGCGGCGGCAGGATGCGCGGATCGCGGGCTTTCAGGCTCGCCTGAGCCTTGTCGGAAGCTGGTTGTTCAATGATCGCCGGAACCGCAACTTCGATGATCTCGCCAGCAGGCTTGGGCCTCCCGGTCTTGGCTTCCCGCTGATTAAATCGCCAGCGTCCGGCGTAGACAGGGTTCGTCAGTATCTTGTGGACCGAAGCGACGCCGAAACGGGCGCCAAGCCGTGTCCGTAGCCCTCGCGCATTCAGCGCCTTGGTGACTTCCTTGACACCCATCGGGCCTTTGCCGCCATCCCCCTCAAGATAGAGACGATAGATCAGCCGCACCGTCTCGGCTTCGACAGGATCGATGACGAGTCTCTTCTTGGTGCGGTGGCCACGCTTGTCGACCTCGCTCAGCGCATACCCGAGCGGTAAGCGGGATCCGTTGTAGAAGCCCTGACGTGCATTCTCCTTCATGGCGCGGAGCACATGTTTGCCGTTCTCGCGGCTCTGATACTCGTCGAACAACGCAATGACCTGCCGCATCATGACCTGCGCCGGATCGTCGCCAAGCACTTGTGTAATGGAGACAAGCCGCACGTTATGTTTGGCGAGCTTGCGGACATACATCTCCAGGCCGAACGCGTCGCGAAAGAAGCGCGAGAAGGAATGAACGACGATGGCGTCGATCGGGTGATCGTCGTCGCAGGCGCGTTCGATCATGCGCTGAAATTCCGGCCGATGGTCGTCCATGGCGGAAGCGCCCGGTTCGACATACTCGCCGACCACACTCCAGCCTTGCCGCGCGCAATAGGCGCTCGTCTGCGTCTGCTGATCGGGAATGGAAAGATCGACTTCCGCCTGTCGCGTGGTTGAAACGCGCAGATAGAGAGCGGCGCGGACGGGGTCGGTCATGTGGAGCTCCCAGGCTCATTCGAACGCTTAATGACGCGGTCGAAGAAAGGCGTCGAGCATGTCGCCGAGAAACATCTCCAACACATCGACCTCGGCGGGGGTGATTGGAATTTCCGCTGGCCAATCGTCGGCGATGGCGATTTCGTCAGCCGCGTTGATCCTTCTCGAAGCCGAATCATACCGCCTCAGTCCGCGAACGCCATCGCCATTTCCGTTCCGGCGGGCGGAAACTTGTTGATGCGCGCGACGAGGACGAGCCATGCCGCAAACCATGGCGGCGGGCCGTCGCCAATTGAATGGCCCAATTCTTCGACGCAGCGCGAAGCGCAGTTTGGAGAAGAAATGGAAACTCCCGGCAATGACCGCGGAACTTCGATCCCTAG
>VGEB01000176.1 GCA_016869435.1 Alphaproteobacteria bacterium
TGCGCCAGCGCGTTCAAGCCTTCCTCGGTCGAGGGGTAGCGGCCGGCGTCGAGATAGAACAGATCAAGCGCGCTCGCGAGATTCTCCATTTGAATCTGGGCCGTCTTCACCTTCGACTCGGACAGGTAATTCAGCACGCGCGGTCCCACGAGCCCGACGATGGAACTGATGATCGCGAGCACGACAAGCATTTCGACAAGCGTGAAGCCCGCGCGTCGGCGGTGCGCGCGAAAGACGCGGCGGCGTCGCGCGACACGGGCCGCTATCGGAAAATCATGGCCGATGCTCTTTGCGTCGCCGCCCATTCTATGTCCGGTCTCCTGTGGAAGTTCATGCGCAATGCGCCCGATCGAAGGTCATTTTATGCGAGACCGATTCAAGCCGCAACAAAGGGGTCTTAGAGTTCGACATAGACGTCGCAACCATAGACGGACGTCGGAAGACCGGCCGGATCTTCGATCATGTTCCAACATTTGCCGACCCCCGCGATCGCACGATAAATAAAGACGCCTTCAGCCTCGACGACTCGTTTTTCGGGCGCCTTTTGACGGCCGAGATAGTTGAAATAGGAAACCGCAATTTCGTCGCGGCAGCGATAGAGCGTGCCGCGGTCTAACAGGAAGACGCTGGCGCGATCCTTCGCCTGGCTGATGCAATAGGAATAATGCGTGAGCGCTTCCGGCCTGACGCTGATTTGCGCCTCCGCGGGCGCGTCGGCGACCAGCAGGACGCCGCTCAGCAGGACTCGCAAAACGATTTTTCTCGCGCTTCGGATGCGAGGCTCCGACATGCCGAGGAGCGAAGGCCTTTTTGCAGGCGCCATGGGCGTTTTTTTAGGACGAAAAACGAGACAAGGCAATGAACGCCGGCGCGCCTCCAGCGCCGGCTTTCCTCCAGGGCTGTCGGCCGGCGCGTTAGGGCGCGACCGGCGGCAGCGTGTTGGCGACGGCTTGCGCAACGGCGTTGCTGACGCCGAGACAAGACGGATGGCCCCACCCGCTGGGGCTGACGCCCATGCCGCCGTTTGGATTGGGGATAATGTCGAACACGATATTGTCGGGGCGGTCGGGCGCGCCGCCGACGCCGACGACCGACCTGAGGTGATCGAGGTTGAGATATTTGCGAACGCGCCAGGCGACCAGGTGACCGGCGCAAGGAGTATCGCCGCCGACCCCGACGCCGCCGACCTTAACGCCACCCCCCGTATAGAGGCCGAGGCCGCCGCCGAAAACGCTGATGCCGCCAATGACCTGTCCGATCATGGGATCGGCGCCCGTGCCATAGGCCGCCGTATTGGTCGGACCGCGATAGACGAGATTGCCGGTGTTGCTCGAGCCGCCGCTGAAGCCGCCGAAGCCGCTCTGATAGGCGCCAAAGCCGATCCGGTCGCCATAGGCGCCCGCCGCCGCACCGGGATCGCTGTGCGGGAGCCCATAGAGGCTGCCGCCGGGATTAGCCGCAGCGAAAAGATTGGCGGACGACAGGGCAAGCTTCCCGTGGGCCAGCGCCGTGCCCGAGCCGGAAATCGGCGTCGGACCGAGGCTCAGCGTTGCGGCGGTAAAAGCGAGTTGCGCCGACATGACGCGGCCCGCGAGCCATTGACCCTGAATCGGATCGCCGCTCGAATTGGCGACGACGCAAACGACGCCGTCCGCAGCCACGATCGTCGCCCACATATTGAGGCCGATCGCGAGTCCGCCGCCATTGCCCGTCTCACGGATCGCCACTCTAAGCGCGCTTTGCAGCTGCGAGACGGAAATGCTCGGACAAGGGGCATTGGCGGCGAGCGCCTCCGTGGAGAGGAGGCACGCTGCGGCGCCCGCTAGCAAAAATTTGAGGCTCATGGCTCCTCCGGAAAATCTCAGACGCCTCGATACATGGGCCAGGTGTGCTAGCTGGCACTCGATCTGACAGTCGGCGCCTCGTTGAGCGATCGGTTTTGATGTCCGACCTTACTAGCAGCCTGTCGGACTGATGTTTGGG
>VGEB01000177.1 GCA_016869435.1 Alphaproteobacteria bacterium
TGTTCCGGTTCACGGTCGACGGCGACGCACAGGCCCGCTCCTTCGTCGCGCCGCTGAGCCAGCTGTCGTTCGGCCGAAGCGTTCGACTCGCACATCCGCTTTCCCGACGATCTGCGCCGAACCTGCGACAGAATGTTGAATGACGCGGCAGCGGCGTCCGCCGAGACGCGCGCGCGCGGGATTATCGCCATTTCGCATTCATCGGATCGTAGGCTTATGAGATTGAGTGAAAGGCAGCGGAAATTTGCGGGAATGGCTGCGATTGCTTTTGCTTTGTTCGTCACGGCGATCGTCGCCTGGCGGCAATTCGGCGATCCTGCAAACGCTGAGCGTCTGTTTCACACGCGCGCCGTGGGGCTCGGCGTCGTCGAGCGAAGCGTTACGGCTTCCGGCGCGGTCAAGGCGTTGGTGACCGTCGATGTGGGCTCGCAAGTCTCCGGACCGATCACGGAGATGAAGGCCGATTTCAATAGCGCCGTGAAGCAGGGCGATCTTCTGGCGGTCATCGATCGCGCGCCATTTGAAGCGAAAGTGCAGGCCGCTTCGGCGAATCTGGCGATCGCCAAGGCGGAGGTCGCGCGGCGCGAGGCGGCGATTGCAAGGATTCAAAAGCAACTCGGACTGCTCGATCGCGACGTCGGGCGCTATAGGGCGCTTGCGTCGTCCGCGGGCGTGTCGCGTCAACAACTCGATCAGGCGGAAACGCAGAGTGGCGCAACCCGGCATGACCTCGCCGCCGCGCAAGCCGAACTCGAGACGGCCAAGGCGACCGTCGTCCTGCGGCAGGCCGAACGCGATCAAGCAGAGATCAATCTCGCTCGCACGTTGATCAAATCGCCAATCAATGGCGTGGTGATCGACCGCCCGATGCAGCGCGGGCAGACCGTGACGGCGGAATATCAGACGCCCGTGTTGTTTCAGATCGCGCAGGACCTCTCCCAAATTCTGATTCTGGCGCAGGTCGACGAGGCGGATATCGGCGCCATCCGCACGGGCGATGAGGTGAAGTTTTCCGTCGAGGCTTTTCCCGACGAGACTTTTTCCGGCGTCGTCGATCAGATCCGGCTGGCCGCCACGAAGACCAGCGGCGTCGTGACCTACACGGTCGTCGTTCGCGCGCAGAATCCCGATATGCGGCTTTTCCCGGACATGACGGCGACGGTTCGGATCGTGACGGCGCGCCGCAACGACGTGCTGAATGTCCCGAATGAAGCGCTCCGGTTCCGCCCGGAGACAGCGCCTGCCGAGGACGCCAATCGCTCCGGGCAAACGCTCTTATGGATTCTAGACGCGGGCAATTCGATGAGGCCGCGATCCGTTCGGCTGGGCGTCAGGGGCGATGCGACGACCGAAATTCTCGACGGCGATCTGAAGCCCGGCGACGCGGTGGTCCTGCGCGCCAAGGACGCTCGGACGGAGAGCAAATGAATGTCCGTCTCCGTCAGCCCGCGCGACGATTCCGCCATCGAATGCATAGGGCTGACCAAAACCTATGATCTCGGCACGGAACAGGTGCATGCGCTGCGCTGCGTGAGCTTCTCGATCGCGAGAGGTGAGTTTGTGGCGATCATGGGCGCTTCGGGATCAGGCAAATCAACGCTGGCCAATCTGATCGGCGCGCTCGATACGCCCACTTCCGGCGAGTTGAAGATCGATCGCAAATCGGTTTCGTCGATGTCGAGCGACGAACTCGCCCATTTGCGTAACCAGAGCATCGGTTTCGTTTTTCAGCAGTTCAACCTGATGACGCGGATGACGGCGCTGGAGAACGTCAAGCTGCCGCTGGTCTATGCGTCGAATTCAGGCGACGACCCCGATGCGCGCGCGCGCAGTTGCTTGCGGCAGGTCGGGCTGGGCGAGCGGCTCCATCATCGCCCGAACCAGCTCTCCGGCGGCCAGCAGCA
>VGEB01000178.1 GCA_016869435.1 Alphaproteobacteria bacterium
TGGGGATTGAACGAAGCCGCTATCGCGGCGGGAACGGCGAGTTCGCGTGATTGGCCTCCTGTCTGAGAGGATTTGGGTGTCGCAACCCACCCTCAGACAGGAGGTTTCCAGATGGCCGAGATCAGCCCTCTGCGTCGTCGCATGATCGAGGACATGACGGTCCGCAATCTTTCGCCGGCGACCCAGCAATCCTACATCCACGCCGTCGCGAAGTTCAGCCGATATTTCGAGCGTTCCCCCGATCGTCTCGGGCTGGAGGACGTCCGCGCCTACCAGGTGCATTTGATCTCAAAAGGCATATCCTGGGCGTCGCTCAATCAGATCGTCTGCGCGCTGCGCTTTTTCTACGGGGTGACGCTCGGCTGCGACACGATCCCGGAGCGGATCGCCTACGCCCGCGAGCCGCGCAAGCTGCCGTCCGTGCTGAGCGCCGACGAAGTGGTCCGTTTTCTCGAAGCCGTCTCGAGCCTCAAAGCGCGCGTTGCGCTCACCACCGCTTACGCAGCGGGTCTGCGGGTGTCGGAGGTGATCGGCCTGAAGGCGGCCGACATCGACAGCGACCGCATGGTCATCCGGATCGAGCGCGGCAAGGGCGGCAAGGAGCGCTACGTCATGCTGTCTGAGCAATTGCTCGGCATCCTGCGCAGCTATTGGCGTCTCGCGCAGCCAGAAAGCTTCTTGTTTCCCGGTCGCAACAAAGACAAGCCGATTGAGCAAACCGTCCTGCACGCCGCCTGCCGTTCGGCGCGTGTGGCGGCTGGCATCGACAAGCGCGTGAGCGTCCATATCCTACGGCACAGCTTCGCGACGCATCTCCTGGAGAGCGGCGTCGACATTCGCATCATCCAGGTGCTGCTCGGCCACGAGCATCTGTCGACGACGGCTCGCTACACACAAGTCTCGACGCACCTGATCAGTGGGACGAAGAGCCCGCTGGACCACCTTTCCCTGGAGGTGACGCCGCCCGAGTAACCGGGCGTGGAGAGGCCGACGATCGAGCTCGCCGACATCTTCCGCCGCCATGGCGACGCCTATCTTCACGATCACGCCGGGCATCTCGGTCGCGGCGAGCGACGCGTCATGGGCGCCATCGCAGCGTGTCGGACGGCGGCGCTCGGCGGCCATGTCGAGCAATGCGATAATTGCGGCGCGAGACGCATCGCCTACAACTCCTGCCGCAACCGGCATTGCCCAAAATGCCAAGGCGCGGCGCGAGCCGCCTGGCTCGACGCGCGCAAGGCGGAGCTGCTGCCGGCGCCTTATTTTCACCTCGTCTTTACCCTGCCGCCGGCGGCTGCCGAGATCGCTTTCCAAAACAAGAGGCTCGCCTACGCCGTGTTGATGCGCGTCGCCGCCGAGACGACCATGACGCTCGCCGAAAATCCCAGGAGTCTCGGCGCCAGGATCGGCCTGCTCGCCGTTCTTCACACCTGGGGCCAGACGCTCACCCATCACCCCCATGTCCATTGCGTCGTCCCTGGCGGCGGCCTCTCACTCGACGGCGAGCGCTGGATCGTCTGCAAGCCGGGCTTCTTTCTGCCGGTGAAAGCGCTGGCGCGCTTGTTCCGCCGATTGTTTCTCGCCGCCTTGGAGGCGGCGTTCGAAAAAGGCGAGCTGCGCTTTTTCGGCGAGCTGGCGCCGCTTTGCGACCCGCGCGTTTTCGCCGAGCGCATCGTTGCGCTGCGCAAGACGGATTGGATCGTCTACGCCAAGCCGCCTTTCGGCGGTCCCGAGCAGGTGCTCGCCTATCTTGCGCGCTACA
>VGEB01000179.1 GCA_016869435.1 Alphaproteobacteria bacterium
ATCGTAATGCCAGCCTCATTGAGGCGCTGGTAGAGGTCGAAGTGCAGATCGCTGCGCACCCGCGCCGATTGTTCGACGTCTTCGACATAGCACCATAGTTCGAATTTGAAGGCGTTCGCCTCCATGCCGAGGAACATGACTTGTGGCGCGGGAATCCGCAAAACGCCTTCCTGTGCGCGCGCGGCGGCAAGAAGAATATCACGCATTTCCTCGGGATCGACGCCGGCATGGGGCGCGATGGCGATCTTGATGCGGCCGACCTTGTCGCCGCGCAGCCAATTCTTCACGACGCCAGCGACGAGATTCGAATTGGGCACGATCATCGTCGCGCGGTCGAAGGTCTCGATCTCGGTGGAGCGGACATTGATGCGTTTGACATAGCCCTGCTCGTCGCCGACCACGACCCAGTCGCCGACGCGAATGACGCGCTCCCAGAGCAGGATGAGCCCCGAGACGAAATTGTTGACGATCGACTGAAGGCCAAAGCCGATGCCCACCGAAAGGGCGCCGGCGACGATCGCCAGCTTTTCGAACCCAAGCCCGACATAAGAGAGAGCGAGCGCCGCGGCGAAGATGAATCCAACATAGCCAAGAGTCGCGCTGATCGAATTGCGTAACCCAAGATCAAGTCTGGTCAGCGGCAGAAAACGCGTGTCCAGCCAGTGGCGCAGGCCTTGAGTCGCGGCAAGCGCCGCGGCGAAGACCAGCATCGCCACAATCGCGCCCGAAGGCGAGATGGTGACGTCGCCGATCTTGAAGGAAATGAAGGCCGAACGAATGTTGGCGAGGAAATCGCCGGATTCATAGCCCAGCGGCGCGATCGCAGCCAGCGCCGCCGCCAGGAAACACAAAAGCGTCACGACGCCGGAAAGCAGCACGGCGAGAGGCGCAAGCTGCTCACGGCGCACGCCAAGGCCGCTGATCATATTGCGGCCGAGGAAACTTGTCGGCGCGAAGGCGGCTTCGATGGCGCCGCGCGACAGCGTCACCACGACATAGAGAATCGCCAGGACCGCCGCGATCCATCCCATCTGAAAAATAATGAAATTGGCGAAGGTGACATAGCCGGCGGCGCATGCGCCGACGAGCACGAGCGCCAAGAGAGCGCCGAAGAAACGCGCGACGCTCACCCAGTCGCGATCCTCCGCCGTCGTCACGGCCGCGCCCTTCTCGGCTTCGACGCGATTCGGCAGGCCGACGAGCACGATTGCGATGAGCGCCACGATGATCATCACGCCGAGCCCGCGCGTCACGATGACGAGCGAAAGGCCGGCCTGCACGGATTCTTCCATCTGCTCCAGGAGACGCGCGGTGGAAAATATCAGCGCGGCCAAAGTGACGAGTTGCGTCAGCAGTCTGGCGAGCCGATCGCCTGGATCGATGAGCCGCCAATTGGGATGCGAGGGCGCGAACACCGCCCGCGCGATCGCATAGGCGAAAGCGACGCGCGCCACGCCTTCGACAAGGCGCAGCCAAATGGGTTCAAGCGCTGCGTCAAGGAGGTCGAAAGCGTCAAGCGCCAGACTCAGCGCACCAATCGCGGCGACGGGCACGACCGCCACGACGAAGGCGGACCA
>VGEB01000180.1 GCA_016869435.1 Alphaproteobacteria bacterium
CCGCCCAAACCGCCGCCGCCCAAACCGCCGCTCCCCGCGCCGCCCGCGCCCAACCCGCCGGCTCCCGCTGCGCCGGCGCCGCCGGTTCCTGACAGGGCACCGAGCGGGCTCGTCGACGGCTGGCCGCCTCCCAACCCGCCGTCGCCGGAGGACAGCGCGGCCGCTCCAAAGCGAGGCGAAATGCTGGAATCGGCCTGCTGGCCCTTCGCGCCGAAGAGGGAGGTCAATACGACCATCAATTCCTGCGCGGGGCGGTTCTGCACGCGGTAGGTGAAGAATTGTTTCTCGCTGTGCTCCGCGCGCGCGTCGAGCTTTTGAATCCAGGAGCGCGCGCGCACGAGATATTCCGGCTGCGAAGAAATGACCAGAATGGACGAAAGCCGCTTATTGCCGATGAAGCGGATCATGCCGCTCATCGGTCCTTCCTTTTCCGAGCCGAAGACATTCCTCAAGTCTGCCGCCAGCATGTCCGCGTCGCCGCTACGGACCGGCACGAGCGCGAAGGACATGCCGCGCATCGTATCGACGTCGAACATGCTGATGGCATCCTGGAGCGTCGCGATGTCCTGGGCCGAGCCGCTCAAAGTGAGCGTCTGGCGGGCGTCGTCGGCGCGGACGATGGTTCCGCGCGCTGCGATCGGCTCGAGAACCCGCTTCATGTCCGAAGCGGATACGTAGCGAAGCTGCACGACGCGCGCCAAGTCGCCGAGCGGCTGCGACGTCGGGGAGACGGGTTCGGTCGTAATCATTTCGCCGGAGGTGGCCGCCTGATCGGCGGGAACGACCTTGTAGATTCCGCCAGAGTTGACCACCGCCGCGCCGGAGACGCGCAAGGCGGACTGGAACAGGTCGAGGGCGACGCTTCTGCGCACCGGATTGGCGGTATGGACGGTCACCCTGCCGTCGAGTTTGGGATCGACGACGTAGTCGGCGCCGAGTATGTCGCCGATGACGATTTTCGCCGCTTGCGATATGGGAAGATTGACGAGATTGAGGGTGACGCCTTCCTCTCCCGCTTGCTCGGCAGGACTTGCGCGAGTGCTGACCGAGCCGATGAATTTTCCCGTTCCGGTCGAGACGATCGCGCGGGAGGATGGAGATCGTGACAGCGACGCAGCATTGGGCCCGCCTCCGCCCGAGCCGCGCGGCGCTTGGCGGATGGGCGCGACATTCCATTCCGCGACCGGCGGCCCGCCCATTGTCGAAGACTCGCATCCCGCGACGATGAGGGCGGCGGCCAGAACCCTTACTCTAAGGAATCGACGCAAATCGACGACCTGAATTTGATGAGGAGCTGAGCAGGCCTCCGTCTCCGTTTAGCACTTTCACCAAGGCTTCGTCACGACGGGAGGCCGCCGTCGGATATCCTTCTCCAAGTAGTTTGATTTATAATGGGGAGCAAGCAAATCGGAATCATCCCGAAGTGTACGCGGCGGCGCAATAATCGGCCATTGAGCGGCGCATATTGCGGCCGCGTGGCGGCGTAAAACCCGGCCAGTTTTAGGCTGACTTCCCGAACATTGATTCGGGAGGGCGGCCGGGGATGTTTGC
>VGEB01000181.1 GCA_016869435.1 Alphaproteobacteria bacterium
GAATCGCGGTCGATGTGGTATGTTCCTGCATGGCGTTGCTTCCTTTCGTGGAATCAGCACCCCGAGCCTAACGGCTCAAGGCGAGCAACGCCGCTCCTCCTTTTTCAACAATGATCGGGACATCCCCCGTTCCCCGAAGCGCGCTGAGGCGATCGGGAATGGGGCGAAACACCCGCAATCCCTATTGCGACTCTGGGTTCTCGCGTCAGGCCTCCGGCCTACTCGGAGGACGCTAACGTTACGAACTGTCATTGCGAGCCGAAGGCGAAGCAATCCAGACTCGCGCGTATATTGTCTGGACTGCTTACCACTCACTACGCTCGCGGTTGCGATGACGGCTCCGGCGCCCGCCATCTGGTATAAATCCGCTTTGCAGCGCCCGAGGCTTCTTATGATCCGCGTGACCGATCGAATCGCGCTCCACGAATGGGAGATCGTGGAGGAATTCGCGCGCGCCTCGGGGCCCGGCGGCCAGAATGTGCAGAAAGTCGAAACGGCGGTGCGGCTGCGCTTCGACATCCACAATTCCCCCAGTCTGACGGATGAGGTGAAGGCGCGGCTGGCGCGCCTCTCAGGGCGCCGCCTCACCAAGGAGGGCGTCCTCCTGATCGAGGCGCGGCGCTATCGCACGCAGGAGCGCAATCGCGCCGACGCGCTCGAACGCCTCATCGAGCTCATCCGCGCGGCCGCCGAGCCTCCCCCGCCGCCCCGCAAGAAAACCCGGCCGACGCTCGGCTCGAAACTGAGGCGGCTCGCCGGCAAGAAACAGCGCGGCGACGTGAAGGCGCTGCGGGCCAAGCCGGCGCGTGAATTATGACATACGTAATTCAGATTTATGAGATACGTAATGAGTGACAATGCGACATACGCAACAGCTATAAATCTTCTCGACGCGGCTCGGGCCAAGGGCCTGCGATTGGCCGCAGCCGAGTCCTGCACCGGCGGGCTCATCGCGGCGTCGCTGACCGAAATCGCCGGCGCTTCCGACGTATTCGAGCGCGGTTTCGTCACCTATTCGAACGAAGCGAAGCGCGACATGCTCGGCGTTCCCCGGCCGCTCATCGAACGCCATGGCGCGGTCAGCGCCGAGGTCGTTCACGCCATGGCGCAGGGCGCGATCGATCGATCTCTCGCCGACATCGCCATCGCCGTGACCGGCGTCGCCGGGCCTGGCGGCGGCTCAGCGGAAAAGCCCGTGGGCCTCGTTCATTTCGCCTGCGCCCGCCGCGGCGGCGGCGTCGACCATGTCGAGCGGCGCTTTGGACCACTCTCCCGCGCCGAAATTCGCGCCGCTTCCGTCGCGCAAGCGCTGGACATGATGAGAAAGGCCGTTGCGGCCGCGTAGGTCACATTAGATCCAGAGGGCGCTTTATGCGAACAACCGAATTTCACTTCCGCGCGAGCCGCGCTCTAGCTGTGGAGCCTCAACAGGTTGTGCTTGGTGAGGCCGAGGCGACTGATTGGCGTTTGGTATTTTATCCCGCCATGGGGGCGATGCCAGTTGTATCTGTGCATCCAGACGGGCAGCTCGTCG
>VGEB01000182.1 GCA_016869435.1 Alphaproteobacteria bacterium
GAGGCCAGCCTGCTGCCGAATCGAGATGATGTCGGCGGCAGTTGGAGCCGGGTGAACCTGGAGACCAGGAACCGCCTCGCCTCGCGCATGCGCCGCCGCTTGTTCCAGGCTCTTCACAAGATCGTTGAACAGCGCTTCTTTCATTTTCGTTTCCTTGCGAGGATGGTTTCAACGAGACGCCGCAGCACGGTTTTCTGCGCGCTGGAAAGATCGTCGCGCTCGTTTTTGGCGTAGGCGAGCAGCAGATAAACCGGCAACGTCTGGTCATAGACGTAGTAGATGACTCGTGCGCCGCCTCTTTTTCCTCGTCCCGCCAGGGGAACCCTGACTTTTCGAAGGCCGCCGGTTCCCGGGATGAGATCGCCGACTTCCGGGCTTGCAGCCAAGAGGTCGACAACTGCGCTGCGCTCGCTTTCGGTCATCAACCCTTCGGCGCGAGACAGGTAGATTTGTGTCTCAGCGACGGTATGAAGCGGCTTCGTCACGCGCCGACTATGCCCCAATGGGGCACTTAAATCAAGGGTTCGTGCCGCATAAAGGCTTTCACAACCCCGCGGCTTTGGTGAGATTGACGCGAAACCGGTCGCGTTTTCGCTGGTAGCGCCGGGTCATTTCAGGGCTGGCGTGGCCGAGGTGCTTTTGCACATGCGCCTCTTCGATCTGCGCGGAGGAGGCGAGTCCGGCGCGCAGCGAATGGCCGCCGAAGGCGAGGCGTCTTTCGCCCTCGGTCAGATCGCCGCGAATGCCGGCGGCGAGCGCGGTTTTCTGCACCAGCCGGGCGACATGTTTATCGGTGAGCCGCGCTGCGGCGACGCCGCCGTTCTTGCGCGCAATTGGCCGAAACAGCGGCCCGTGGCTGATCCGGCCGAGCCGCATCCAGGTCTCGAGCAGGACGACGGGGCAGGTGAGGGGGGAAGAGCCGCGGCCGATTTCGACCTCGCGCCAGCCGGTCTTGCCCAAAATCTGCAACACCACGCCGCCGGCGTTTTCGCCGCCGCTCGAAACATTGGTGGAGTCTTTTCTGGCGCTCGAAACACCGGCGCCAGGAGGAAAAATCTCGATCCAGCCGGTTCCATCCTCGCTCTGATCGGGCCCGCAATCGAGGCCGACGATTTCCGAGCGGCGCAGGCCGCCGGCGAAGCCGATTGCCAGAATGGCGCGGTCGCGCAGGCCGCGCAGATCCATATCGAGGACGCTGAGCATCGCCAGCAGCTCATCGGCGAAGATCGCCTCCTTTTGCGCCGGCGGGCGGCCATGGGCGCGGCGAATGCCGGCGAGCACCGTCGAGATATGGCGGTCGGATGTGTCGAGCGGTTCGCCGCGCTGGCGGTAATGCCAACAAATCCCGGCGAGCCGCCGCTCCAAAGTGGCGACTGAAACGGGAGTGGGAAAAAGTTGGGGGTCAGGCCGCGAGATGGAATGCACCCGATTTCAATCGACCGTCGAACACAGCGGCTCTCACTTGAAGCACGCGTTGCGCGCCGCGCGGCGACCAGCGCATCTGCCG
>VGEB01000183.1 GCA_016869435.1 Alphaproteobacteria bacterium
GCGCTCGCAAAGCGCATGGCGAACGCCGTCCCATCGAACGAGCATCTTGCTCAAACCGCGAAAGCCGCATAGCATTCAGGCCAGCAACGCCGATTTCCGCTTTTCAACATCAAGCGGGACATCCCCCCGAACAGCGGCGCATGACTGGTGATGTCGGTCTGCGCGGTGATGCCCACCGTTGGACCCCTCATAGCCACAGGGCCGCCCTGGCCGCCCGGGCCGACGATCGGCGGCGGCCAACTTGCGCTAATGTTATCGAGATAGTCGTAAGTGAATTGCGATCGCCACGTGGTGTTGTTGTCAAAATCATGTTCGAACTGAACGCCGCCGATCTGTCTGAGCGCATGCGTGTGAGTGCCAAGCTGGTAGACGCTTTGGCGAGTGGTCGCGCCAGAAATGCCATTGGTCGGCACGTTCAGATTGTTGCACAGGTTGAGATTCAGGGCGACCGGGATAGAGCAGCCGTAATTTTTTTGAAAAGGATTGAGGTAGAACACCGTGAAATTTTCTCGGTTGATGAACTCCGCTCGCAAGTCGTTGGCGATATATTTCACGATGACGCGATCGGTCGGAGTCACATCCCATCTGCCGAGAAACTTGGCTTGCTTGCCTGAGAAGGAATTGCGAGTCCAGCCGGTGCTATTGGCGTCGGAGGCGAAAAACGCCAGATCGAAGGCGCCGAGCGTGCTGTCCTTCACCGCCTTGCCGACGCGAATGTAATTGTTGACATAGCCGAAGCTGCCGAATTCCGAACCCGTGTGGACGCCGTCGATTTCGGCGCCGGAATAGGTGCGGAAATTGATCGCGCCGCCATAGGCGTAATTGCCGAAGAGCGCCGACGAAGGACCGCGATAGACGTCGACGGCGGCGTAGGAATGCGGATCGAGCAGGTCGGTGCGGCCGTTGCCGTCGGCCGTCATGATCGGAAAGCCGTCTTCCCACAACATGATGTTGCGGACGCCGAATGGGAACCCGACGCCGAGCTGGTTGCCCGAGCCGCGAATCGAAATCATCAGATCGCGCGCGTTATTGCCCTGCTGGATGGAGACGCCGGGGCTGTATTCCAGCACCCGCCGGACATCCGGTAAGGGCGTCGGCCTTAAGAACTTGGTGTCGACGATCGTCACCGTCTCGCCCGGCGGGTCGCGGTAGATCGGCAGCTTGGCGCGGGCGGCGGTAAAGCCCGGCGCGATTCCTTCTTCGCCCGCCGTCGACTCTCTTACGGCCGGAGTCGCGACCGGCGGCGGCCGCCGCGCGGCGCCGATGGTGATCTGGGGCAGCGCCTGCTGCGCATGGGCAAAGGACGCTGAGGACAAAAGCGCGAGCGCGCCCAGCCCCACGCCGTGCATTAGTTTCGATTGGAGCCGCATCGTCTTTTCTTTCCTAATTCGAGGTTGAATCTCACTGAGTAGGCGCACGCGTTGATCCGCTCGCGGTCGACGCCGGTTTCCACGGGTCGGCGAAGCGGGGGGAGGTCAGCAGAGAGTCGTC
>VGEB01000184.1 GCA_016869435.1 Alphaproteobacteria bacterium
TGTCGACGTGCTTCAGCGCATGGTCGACGGACATCCCGTCAATCGGCTCGACGAACTCCTGCCGTGGGCGTGGAAATCGAAAAATCCCGTCAAGCCCTGACGTCATGTGCAATGGCCGGACGGATACAACCCGCGCAAATCCACGCCAAACCATGCATCGCGACCGCAGAGAGCCATTCGCAAGAAAATGCTGAAAACTTCGCGCGTCAGATGCGCCGTGAGCGTCACAAACGAAAGGCGTAAATCGCGCGCCGACGCTCGGACATGAGCAGCCGGACAGGGCGATCGGACGACGTTTGGAACGCGCAAATTTTGTCATCCGGCGTGCGCGCGACGCATCGAACGGATACGCTTCGCATCGCACCCGAGCGGTCGCGGATTTACACAGCAACGAACATGCGAGGCGCTGTCGTCGTGTTGCTCCCGCCTCGCCGATTTGCGCGGGACAGCACCCGACGCTGCTCTCAAAGCCAAGTCCGAATTCGTCCTTCGCGCGAAAAATTTGTCGTCTTGCGACGCCGGAACCAGGGTGCCGGCGATCACTCTCGAAGCCGTCTTCGATGCTTTCGGCGCGCCGTCGTTTCAGAGTTCATTCTTGTCGCCTTTCCGTGACGAAAATCGGCGCGGGAAGCGCATCTGATAGGGTGTGGATTCCCGGCTCGGAGGCGCTCGTCAGGGGGAGGTCAGACGCAATTCCGCGAGGCAATTCAGTCTCGGAAGTAACGCGGAAGAGCGACGACACTGGTTGCGCATGGAGCTTCAAAGTCGGAGCGGCGGAACGCGGCTTCAACCTCGGCACCCGTCGCGAAATGGCGGCGGGGGCGCCGCTCGCCGGATGCTCGGCGCAGCCGAGCGCTTCTGCGAAGCCCACTCGTGGGCTTCGCAGAAGCGCTACGCCGTGGCTTCCCTACCGATTTCCCTGTGGTAGGCTCAGCGTCGGCTGCTCAAGCGACTGCACAATGCCGTGGCTTCCCTACCGATTTCCCTGTGGTAGGCTTGGACCCGGCTGGCGTCATCATCACGCCGAGCCGTGGCTTCCCTACCGATTTCCCTGTGGTAGGCTAGCATCGCTGCGCTTGAATGGGTCGTCAGCGCCGTGGCTTCCCTACCGATTTCCCTGTGGTAGGCTCGCGAGCGCCGATTCTGCCTCAGATGGTGTGCCGTGGCTTCCCTACCGATTTCCCTGTGGTAGGCTGCGCCAGGCTGGCGCGACGCCGCGCATTTCGCCGTGGCTTCCCTACCGATTTCCCTGTGGTAGGCTTGTTGCGCGCCTCTGCCGGATAGATTTTGGGCCGTGGCTTCCCTACCGATTTCCCTGTGGTAGGCTCTGCCGCTGCATCGCTATGCGAGCGGCGGCGCCGTGGCTTCCCTACCGATTTCCCTGTGGTAGGCTTCCGGCGGCGGATCGTCAGCGCGTCTTCGTGCCGTGGCTTCCCTACCGATTTCCCTGTGGTAGGCTACG
>VGEB01000185.1 GCA_016869435.1 Alphaproteobacteria bacterium
TAGCACTACTTTGGCAGATTTTTTTGAGGCTGCGCTGTTTGGGGATTCCTTTTTGTCGGCATGCGTGATTCATAGGGGGTCGGCTTCTTGGAGGGCCGACCATGACTGGGTCGTGGAAGAGAGATCTCGAGACTTGGCTGGCGCCGTTTCTGGCGCGGCTTGGACATAAGGCTCGCCGGCGCATGTGTCCGCTTTACGTTGAGGGCCTGATCGGTCCTGGCGACCGCAAGAGCGTCGAGCCGATGGCGTCTCGGCTGGCGCCGGGGGATTATGATCAGCTGCATCATTTTATTTCCAGCGGCGTCTGGGATGAGACGCCGCTGGAGGAAGAACTTGCCCTTCAGGCCGACAGGCTGGTCGGCGGCGCAAAAGCGTTTCTGATCATCGACGACACGGCCCTGCCGAAGAAGGGAGCGCATTCAGTCGGCGTCGCGCCGCAATACGCTTCCGTCTTGGGCAAGAACGCCAATTGCCAGACGCTCGTGTCGCTGACTCTGGCGCAAGGCGAGGTTCCTGTCATGATCGGCCTGCGCTTGTTCTTGCCCGAAAGCTGGACAAGCGACGCCGCGCGCATGGCGAAAGCGGCCGTCCCCGACGCTTGTCGGAAGGCGCGCACGAAGCCGGAAATCGCGCTCGCCGAAATCGATCGCGTGATCAGCGCCGGCGTGCGTTTCGGCGTCGTGCTTGCCGACGCCGGCTACGGTCTATCCGCCCCGTTCCGACATGGGCTCGACACGCGCAGCCTCCATTGGGCCGTCGGCGTCCCAAAACATCAGAAGGTCTATCCACAGAACGTCAAGCTGATCTTCCCCGTCGCCGGCCGCGGTCGCCCGCGCAAACGTCATGTCCCCAACCAGCGCTCCGTTCCCGCCGAAGACATGCTGGCATGCGCCAAATGGCGTTCGCTCAGTTGGCGCAAGGGAACGAAGAAACCGCTGCGGGCCGCCTTCGCCGCGCTTCGCGTCCGTATCGCCGACGGGCCGCCGCAACGCATCGGCGACAAAGGCATGCAACATATGCCCGGCGAGGAAGCCTGGCTCATTGGCGAGCGCCGTGTCTCAGGCGAGCATAAGTATTATCTCTCCAATCTGCCCGCCGACGCCGATCTGAAAACCCTTGCAGCAACAATCAAGGCGCGTTGGGTCTGCGAACAGGCGCATCAGCAACTCAAGGAAGAACTCGGCCTCGACCACTTCGAAGGGCGATCCTGGCATGGTCTGCATCGTCATGCGCTGATGACGATGATCGCTTACGCCTTTCTGCAAAGCCGCCGCCTCACCGAGACGAAAGGGGGAAAAAAGAATCGCCGCCGGACCGCCGCAACCGAGTTTGCCCGCGATCCGCCGCGCCGTTCTCGCCCATCTCTCCCGCGCGCCGCCCTATAGATGCCCACACTGCAAAACCATGCTGCGCAAAGCTAATGAATGAAACTGCCAAAGTAGTG
>VGEB01000186.1 GCA_016869435.1 Alphaproteobacteria bacterium
CTGGGCAGGCGCGAAGGGCAGATTCAAGTCCACCTGTCCGCTCGCTGTCGCCCAGTTGAACTGCGTGGTACCAGGGCCGGGGTTGAATTGATTCCAGCCCAGACCGCGGCCAGACGAGAGCGGGTCAACCTGCGTGGACGAGTAATCGCCCCAGCGGCAAACCAATCGGCTTGACGTGTTGCAAGTTGTGCCGCTGGCGGTAGCGATGGCGACCGCAGAGGCGCGGATACCATCTGCCGCCCAATCCGCGCCATTGGCCGACGCGTTCAGCCCGCTAAACATCAACATGAGAGCGTTGCCCGACGGGCCGGGGATCGTTCTGACCGTCCGCGTCGCCGTTATGAAGATCGGAGCGTTGACCAAGCCGGAGCCGGTGGCGACGGACGGGTTGAAGATATCGTCCTTCACCGTCGTGAAAGGCGTAAAAATCAAGCTCGGCGCAGGAGACACAGTCGTGCTAGCGTTGGTCAGGCGATATAGCCGCGCACGCGCGAAGCCGCTCTGGTTGATCGTATGCACGTTCCAAAGAAGGCCACGCGACTGTATGCTCGCCGACTGGAAGCGCCCATCGAGCGCGTCGAGACGCTGACCGTTCGGCTGCACGCCGCCGGCGGAACTGGTCCACGCCGGGATCGGGAAGGACGGTCGCGCGATTAGCGCGTCATTACTACCGACCCCCGCCGTGTTCACGACGAAGTCCCTGCGGGCGATGGCGCTGCCTCCGCCGGACCCCGGCGACAATAGGGTGGCCGTCGTGGACGTATCGAGGACAATCGGCGGAGCGATATTGGATGGAAGCCCGGCGAAGCAGGAAACCGTCGTCATTGAGCCCGTGAGCGTCGGCGACTTGTTGATGACGAGCGCCGCGCCGCTCGCCGCGCCAGTGGCCGGGAAGTCGTTTGCCGTCACATACCAGCGATAAGCGTTCGATCCAACGTTAGGATAATCCCAGAACGAGTTCAGCGCCCGCTTGCAGAAGCGGAAGGTGCCCTGGCTGAGGAGGAGAGTATATTTGAAGAAGGCGGAAGCGGCGCTGCTCGTCGACACCGCGAAGAACTGGAATTGGTCGGTGTTGCCGGAATTGCGCGACTCGACTGTCACGAAGAAACGGCCGGTCCGCTTGTCGTAAATGACGCGCGGGTCGAAGAGCGTCTCGGCGGTGTTTGTGCGGCCGAAGAAGCTCTTCAGCGACACGCGGCTGAGAAGGGCGCAAGTCGCGCGGTTGTAGATTCCAATGTCGACATTGGTCACGACGACCTGCGCTAGCGAACTTGCAGCGCCGTGAATGTCCGATGGAGCGAAGCCGGTCGCGACATTGGTCGGGCAGGACGGTCCAGAGACGACCTGCGGGCTCGGGCCGTTCGCCGCATTGGACCTCGGCCTGACGAGGACGCCACCCGCGCCAGCGGGGGTCGCCTGCGCAGCGGCCTTAA
>VGEB01000187.1 GCA_016869435.1 Alphaproteobacteria bacterium
CACGCCGATGGGGTGGACGCCCCACCAACGGCATCAATGTGCCAAGGTCGCGGTTGTCGAAGACTGCGACGATAGGAGAGGCGTCCATGCAAAAGGTTACCATCATCGGGCTCGATCTGGCGAAGAACATTTTTCAGGCGCATGGGGCGCGCCGAGATGGTTCGGTGGCGTTCCGCAAGAAAATATCGCGCGCCAAGCTGTTGTCCTTTTTCGCCTCGATCCCGAAGTGTGTTGTTGCAATGGAAGCCTGCGCGAGCGCGCATCATTGGGGTCGGCACATCGGCGCACTCGGACATGAAGTTCGTTTAATCGCGCCGATATATGTGAAGCCGTTTGTGAAGCGGAACAAGAACGACGCGGCTGACGCGGAAGCAATTGCCGAAGCAGCCTCTCGACCGACGATGAGGTTCGTGGCAGTCAAGAGCGTCGAAAAGCAAGCGGCCGGGATGGCGTTCAAGACGCGCGATCTCCTGGTTCGGCAGCGCACTCAGACGATCAACGCCATTCGGGGGCACATGGCGGAATATGGCGTCGTAGCGCCTAATGGGCCCGTGCACATCAAACGTCTTGTTGAAGCGCTTCAGGATCCGGATAGCGGCCTGCCGGAATCGATCCACGGCGTTTGTGAGTTGCTCTTGCGACATATCGCTTTGCTTTCCGAGAAAATCGGGCTTCTCGAACGAGAGATTCGCGAACGGACGCGACGCGACGAACTGGCTAAACGGCTCATGGAGATTCCAGGCGTTGGAGAGATTTGCGCGGTCGCAATGGAGGCGTTGGCGCCGCCGCCAGAGAGTTTTTCGAAAGGGCGGGATTTTGCCGCTTGGCTCGGTCTCACACCGAGGCAGAACTCTTCAGGTGGCAAAACCCGCCTCGGTGGAACATCGAAAATGGGTCAGCGCGATCTTCGTCGGCTTCTCGTTTGCGGCGCAATGACCGTTGTCCGCTGGGCGGCCCGCAAAGGGGCGCCAGAGGGGTCATGGCTCGAACAGATGATGAAGAGAAAGCCGCGCCTTGTTGTCGCCGTGGCGTTGGCGAACCGCACGGCGCGGATCGCCTGGGCCCTGATGATGACGGGAGAGCGCTATCGAGCTTCGAAAGCGATAAGTGCATGATGCGCCGATCGCGATCGAGGACGTTGGGAGTGTGAGGAGGTCGATCAGAGGGTAAGGGCAAAGGTCAATAAGACGGGATCGGAAAAACCAGAGTGTTTCGGAGCGCCACGAGCGCGCCACGCCGATTTGGATCCGATCTGCGTACTTCCCATACGGGCCCGCGGCGGGTGAACGGCCGCATTATGAGGCCGGACACACGAAAGCGCCTGACCACATGCTCTCGCCTAAAGAAAGTCCTTGCATTCGACGGGGCGTCCACACACGA
>VGEB01000188.1 GCA_016869435.1 Alphaproteobacteria bacterium
AGAGCTGGCCCCGGTTGTTTGGACAGCTCCCCGCGGATTTTAAGTGGCTTTCCTGCCGGGTTTGCTGAATGCGGGGGTCTCGATTTTGTCGCGGCGCCGGGAGGGCGTAGCCCGACCAGAGCTGCGACAAAATCGAAGGACGGTCATGCGGCGACCGCCATCGCTTGCTTGCCGAAGTAGGCCTCGTCAGGCGTGCGTCCGTCAAGGCTCGAGTGCGGGCGCCGATCATTGTAAAACACCAGATATCTGGCAATCGACGCGCGCGCTTCGGACACGCTGTCGTAGGCGCGCAGATAGACTTCCTCGTATTTCACGCTGCGCCATAATCGCTCGACGAAGACATTGTCGCGCCAGGCGCCCTTGCCGTCCATGCTGATCGAGACCTTCGCGTCCAGCAGCACGCTCGTAAAATCGATGCTGGTGAACTGGCTGCCTTGATCCGTGTTGAAGATCTCGGGCCTGCCGTGTTTCGCCAGAGCCTCTTGCAGCGCCTCGATGCAGAAGTCGGCTTCCATGGTGATCGACACGCGATGAGCCAGTACGCGCCGGCTCGCCACGTCGACCACCGCCGCGAGATAGATGAAGCCGCGCCGCATCGGGATGTAGCTGATGTCCATCGCCCAGACATGATCCGGTCTCTCGATCTTCACGCCGCGCAGGAGATATGGATAGATTTTGTGCCCCGGCGCGGCTTTGCTCGTATTCGGCCGGCGATAGATCGCCTCGATCCCCATCCGCTTCATCAGCGTCGTCACATGGCGACGGCCGACAACGACGCCCTCGCGCCGCAGCAGATCGCGCAGCATTCGTGCGCCGGCGAAGGGAAAATCGAGATGCAGCTCGTCGAGGCGGCGCATCAGCTGCAAGTCCTCGGCCGAGACCGGCCGTGGCTTGCAATAGACCGTGCTGCGGGCGACGCCGAGCATCTTCGCTTGCCCCGCGATCGGAAAGGCATGGCTGCGGTCGATCATCGCTTTGCGCTCAGCAGGCCGGCCTTGCTGAGCGCGCCCTCTAAAAAATCATTGGCCAGGGTCAGTTCGCCGATCTTGGCGTGAAGCGCTTTCAAATCGACAGCCGCTTCTTTCGTCTCGGTCTTTTCCTGACCGAACACGCCCGCAGCGCCCTCCAGAAGCTGGCTTTTCCAGGTCGTGATCTGGTTCGGGTGAACGTCGAACTGCTGTGCCAGCTCGACCAGCGTCTTCTCGCCCTTAAAGGCGGCCAAAGCCACCTTCGCCTTGAAGGCCGGAGAATGTGTCCGGCGGCTCCTCTTCGTCATCGATTGCTCCTGATTCGCGGCGAGAATCCTCGCCGCTGTCAGGCAGGAAATCCACTTATGCTACTGTCCGAATTTGCGGGGCCGGCTCT
>VGEB01000189.1 GCA_016869435.1 Alphaproteobacteria bacterium
TTGGTGATGACATTGGTCAGCAGCGGGCCGTCGAGCTCGCTGACGAGCGGTTTGCCGCGCGTCAGCGCAACATAGCCGTCCTTGCCGCGCGCAAGGAAGTCGATCGTTGCAACCTTGTAGCGCTTTGCGTCATCGAGCGGCGCGCCGCCGATCTCGATCGAAACCACCCGCGAACCGGGGATAGCGTCGCGCCGCACGACGATGCGGGCGCCGGAAATCTGAGCGAAGCGGCCGGCGTCCCTGTCGATCAGCCAAACAGCGTTTTCTAAAGCGGCGCGCAGATCGGCGCCTGTGAGCTCAAGAGTTACGAGCTGATTGTTGAACGGCAGCTCTCTGGCGATATCCTTGCGCGTCAGCTTTGCTCCGGACGCATAGGTTCGATTGCCGCGGATGCCGCCGCCGTTGAGAAGGGCGATGTCGGCGCCGGTGACGGCGCGCATTGTGTCGGTGAAATAGTTTCCGATGGCGGTCTCTTGGCCGCGCACGCTCGCCTTTCGGCTGTCGAGCGGCGTCTTGGCGACCCCAATGTCGACATCGAGCGCCTTGTCGATCTCGGCCTGATATTGCGCGACGCGCTGCGCAATCGCGGCGTCAGGCGCGACATCGGCCGTATCGACGATGCGAAATCTCGGCGTCCAGCGTTTGACCCCGTCCGCGGCTATACGCATCTCGACATCGATCGCGACGAGATTGACGCCGTCGGCCTGGGTCTCGCCGATGGCGGCGCGCCCGTCATAGGCGACAAGAAGATTGTGGTCATGCCCCGACAGAACGATGTCGATCGGGCCTAACTTCATCAGACGCAGATCATCCTGCCACTCGGAGTGCGTGACCGCGACGACAAGATCGGCCCCGGCGTCGCGTAGCGCCTGCGCCTCGCGTTTCGCAGTCTCGATCGCCGGCAAGAGTTTCAATGTTCCGGGACTGGATCGTCTCGCCGCCTCGTCATCGGTCAGGCCGAAGAGGCCGATCCTCACGCCCTCGATATCGAGCATCCTGCGATCTGCGAAGCCGGGCAGGAGATGGCCTGAAGCGTCGCGGAGATTCGCGGCGAGCAGCGCGAATTTCGCTTCGCCCATGCGCTGGCGGAAAATCGCTTCGCCGAAATCGAATTCGTGATTGCCGGGCGTAAAGACATCAAGGCCGATGCGGTTGAGAAGGTCCATGATATGCGCGCCCTTGTCGACGCTCGAGGTGAGCGAGGGCGACAGCGTGTCGCCGGCATGCGCGACGACGACGTTCTTGGCTTTCGCGCGCTCAGCCCTGAGCGCGCCGGCGATGCGGGCGAAACCGCCGCGCCCGTCTCTTTCCGCCGTC
>VGEB01000190.1 GCA_016869435.1 Alphaproteobacteria bacterium
CGGACTTCTATTCGCTGGCGCGCCTCGACGCGCAGAAGGCCTTCTACGTCATCGGCTCGGACGTGCTGGGGCCGATGGGCCACGAACTGGTGCCGCTCGCCTCGCGGGCGGATGCCGAGGATTTCCTGAAGGACCACAAGGGGAAACGCATCCTCGGCTTCGCCGAGGTCACGCGCGAGATTCCCCACAAGCTCGACGACGGAAAGTTCTGATCACCCCAGCCACTTGCGCGCATTGCGGAACATGCGCAGCCAGGGGCCGTCCTCGCCCAAGTTTTCCGGATGCCAGGACATCTGCATGGTGCGGAAGATGCGCTCGGGGTGCGGCATCATGATGGTGAAGCGACCGTCGGCGGTGGTGAGGCCGGCGATGCCCTCCGGCGAGCCGTTCGGGTTGAAGGGATAGTTCGCCGCCACGCGGCCGTGGTTGTCGATGTAGCGCAGCGCGACGAGGGCCTGGTCCTGTCGGCCGTGCGCGCTGAAGTCGGCGCGACCCTCTCCATGGGAGACGACGATGGGCAGGCGGCTGCCGGCCATGCCGTCGAGGAAGAGCGAGGGGCTCTGCGGCACGTCCACCATGACGAAGCGCGCCTCGAACTGCTCGCTGCGGTTGCGCGCGAAGCGCGGCCAGTGCTCTGCGCCGGGAATGATCTCCGCGAGATTGCTCATCATCTGGCAGCCGTTGCACACGCCCAGGGCGAACGTGCCGCTGCGCGCGAAGAAGGCCTCGAACTCGCCGCGCAGGGCGTCGTTGAAGAGGATGGATTTCGCCCAGCCCTGTCCCGCGCCGAGCACATCGCCGTAGGAGAAGCCGCCGCAGGCGACCAGCCCGGAAAAGTCAGTCAGCGCGACACGGCACGACTGCAGATCGCTCATGTGCACATCGACCGCAGCGAAGCCGGCGCGGTCGAAGGCGGCGGCCATTTCCACCTGGCCATTCACCCCCTGTTCGCGCAATATCGCGATCTTCGGCCGCGCGCCTTTCGCGATCATCGGCGCGGCGATGTCTTCGGCCGGATCGAAAGTCAGTGTGGCGGATACGCCGGGATCGGCCGCATCGAGCAGCGCGTCGAATTCCTCCTGAGCGCATTGCGCGTCGTCGCGCAGCCGCGCGATCTGGTAGCTCGTTTCCGCCCAGGCGCGCTGCAGGTCGGCGCGCTTCTCCTTCAGCAACGGTTTCGCATTGCGCCAGACGCGGACCTCGTCGGCCGTGTTGAGTTCGCCGACGGTGTGCGCGCAGGCGGCGAGGCCGTGCGTGCGCAGCACCTGCATCACCTTGGCACGGTCATCGCGGCGGATCTGCACGAGCG
>VGEB01000191.1 GCA_016869435.1 Alphaproteobacteria bacterium
GGTCGTTGGTTCGCCGTGGTAGAGGGCGCCGTTTGACGTCCAGTTGGCTTGGTTGGTCAGATTTGCGGCGTTGAGTTCGAATCTGAGATTGTCGTTGAAATTATAGGCGAGCGAGGCGCCGAGCATCTGCTGGGGCGCGAGCGTGAAGCCATAGGTGTTGGGCAGCGTCGCCTCGAGGCGGCTGGCGTAATTATAGCTTGCGCCAAGTTCGAGCCCTTTCAACTCGCCCGAGTCGAATGTGTAATTGGCGGTGAAGGCATAGACGCGTCTCGGCGCGCCCAAGAGATCGCTGCCCTGCTGCGAGGGGATATTGTCGTCCTTCGAGACAAGCGCATGCAGGAAGGTGGCGACGGCGTTGATCTTGAGATTGGGCAGGATCTCGCCGCCGAGATTGACCTCGATCCCATGACTGTGCTGCTGGCCGGTGACCACGGAATAGAAGCCGCTGGGATTGGCCGGATTGGGGATCGCGACATTGTCGCGTGTGATGTCGAAAAGCCCGACTTCGAAGCTCATCTTGCGGTTCAGGAACTCGCGCCGGAAACCGAGTTCATATTGCGTGTCCTGCTGCGGCGGCGGCGCCTCGCCGCTCTGAATCCGCACGCCGGTGTTGGGGATCAGCGATTTGCCGTAAGCGGCGAAGAGCTGCGTCTCCGCGTTCGGCCGATAGAGAATGCCGGCGCGTGGCGAGAAGTAGCCCTTGATCCCTTTGCTGAGACTCGATGTCGGCTCGCCGGTCAGCGCGCCGAAGGGATCGAAGACGCGTTCGCGCTGGGCGAGAAGATCATAGCGCCCGCCGATCAGAATGCGCCAGTTCTCGTTCAAGTCGATCAGGTCCTGGCCATAGACCGAGCGGCTGACGGCGCGCGCCACGCCATTCGACCAATAGGCCCCGGCGTAGCTCACCCCCGGCGAATAGATTGGCGCGAAGATGTTGAGCGGCGCGGCCTCATAGCGGGCGATGTCATTATTGTAGCCGAAATAGAAGTCCCAATGTTCGAGGCCGAGAAAGACGGTGTGCGAGAGAAAGCCCGTGTCGAAGCGTCCGTTCAGGCGCAGTTGCGCGTCGAAACTGCGGTTGGCGGTGCGGGCGCGCACCGGATTGCCGAAGACCACCGATTGAAAACCGTCATAGCCCCAGCCGGTGAACCAGCCCCAGCGGTCGGCATAGAGGAAATAGTCGACGACTGCGGCGATCTTCCAGTCCTTGTTGAAGGCGTGCTCATAGCGCAAGGTGAGATCGTCGAAGAACGGCGTTTCATGTTCATTCGCCGGAAGTCCGGCGTA
>VGEB01000192.1 GCA_016869435.1 Alphaproteobacteria bacterium
TGCGGATATGTTGTCTATTACGATGGAGCGGAAAGTGAGTTTCGATCATGGCAGGCAGGAACGCTTTGTCGAGAATCTGCGCCGCACTTTGCCGCTGTCGGCGCATCCAAGGCCGCCGCTCCTCGCCTTTCTGCGGGCGCGCGGGCTCAACGTGCGCGCCGCGCCTCGGCTCGTCATTCTCGACGTCTTCGACGCCGGCGAGGGCTGCGGGCTGATGTGCCGCTTCGCCATCGCTGAGGATGGCGAAGCTTCAAGCTTCATCGCGCCGCTGGCGCAAGTCGCGCTCGCGCGCAGACATCCCGCCGCCCGCCTGCGCGTCGGGCGCCGTCAGCAGCCGCCGCCCGGCGCGGCATGAGGACGACGCGCGTCGTTTTGCTGTGCCTATGCCTCGGCGCCGCGCCGGCGTTCGCCGAGGAAGGGCGCGAAGACAAGCGCGAGGCGAGCCTGCAAGGCGCCGGCAAGCGGCGCCACGCGGAAGCGAGCGGCGCCATAGAGCCGAACAAGGAGCAGAGCGAGGAGCAGAGCGAGGAGCCGAACAAGCAGCGCAGCCAAGTCGAGCAGCCTGTCGACGCGCCCAATGCGCAGACTCTCGGGCGCGATCAGAGCGGCGTCTATGTCAACGCCCCGGCGACCAACAGCGCCTATTCGCCTGAGTTCGTCATGCGCGGCTTTCCCGCCGGGGTCACGCTCTTCGACGGCGCTTCGCATGGCTTCACCGCCCAGAACGTCGATCTCTCGACCGTCGATCATGTCGAATTCTACAAGGGCCCGAGCGCCATGCTGTTCGGCAAGGCGCTGGGCGGCTACGGCGGCGCCGCCGATTATATCCGCAAGGCGCCGGTCGAGGAGCGTTTCGCCCGCGCCGTCGCCACCAAGGCCAGCTTCGACGTCACAAGGTTCACCGCCGATATCAACACGCCGCTCAATGACGACAAGAGCCTGCTGTTTCGCATGACCGGCTCGGCGCAGAGCCTGGGCAGCTTCGTCGATTTCACCCGCACGCGCAGCTTCGATATCGCCCCGATGCTGGCTTTCACCGCCGACAACGGCGACCACATCAGCCTGCGCGCCGAGCACAATGGCGCAAGGCTCGTCTGGCGCGACGGCGTCCCCGCCGATCCGGTGTTTCTGCATATCCCCAAGGAGTTCTACGCCGGACTTCCGGCGAATGAACATGAAACGCCGTTCTTCGACGATCTCACCTTGCGCTATGAGCACGCCTTCAACAAGGACTGGAAGATCGCCGCAGTCGTCGACTATTTCCTCTATGCCGACC
>VGEB01000193.1 GCA_016869435.1 Alphaproteobacteria bacterium
ACGATGTCGTCAAAGAGGCCAATGTGCGAAGAAGACGTTCATCGCGATCCCCGCCGTCTGCAAATCAGTCAAATTTACCCTTCGACTTTCAATAACATGGAGAGATGAGCATTATGACGCAGGCTCGCTGCCGCCGACGAGAACGATATTGCGCTGCTGGGCGACGAAGCCGCCGCCGGCAAGATCGCGCGCCAGGGTTTCGTTGACGGTTGCGCCGTCGAAGTCGAAGTCGTCGATGTCCTTGGCCAGAGGGAGCTTGGCGATGGTCATCTGATATTTGATGGAGCGCGCCTGTTTTTCGGCGACCTCGGCGTTGAGAAGATCGCCGACGATCTGCGGTGGCTCATGCTGCCGCTTGACGCCCGCCGCCATCACCTCGTCGTAAGCGCTCCTCATGCCATAGAGTTTGAGTTCGCCCATGAGATCGAAGATTTGCGTGCGTTCCATCATCAGCCTGAACTCCTCAGTTGATCGTATCTTGCACAATCGGCCAGCGGGACATGCCGGAGCTTCAGGGCGTCCGGCGTGAGGATCGTCAGCGGCGGCCCGGGATCGCGGCGGCGCGCCAGAATGTTGAGAATGACGTCGGCGGAATGAACGTTCTGATCGAGCGCCTCGGCGCAGGCGGCTTCGACCGCGGGCAAGCCCGTCGTCGAGAACCGCCGCGAGGATTTTCACCATTTGCCGGTCGCCGTCGGCGGAGCCCGTGAGCTTGCGCCGGATTTTCTCCATGGCGGCGGGAAGAACCCAGTCCTTGAACGGCGCGCCGTTCCGCAGGGCGCCGGGCTTGCGCGCCAGAACCGGCACATAATGCCAGAGGTCGTAAGCCGTCTCTTCGCGGCCGAAGCGGCGGCGGTGTTCGCCAACGACAATCCCGTCCTGCCTGATAACGATGCGGTCGGCGTAGGCGTGGAGTTCGACAGGACGCCCGACCGCGCTCGCCTTCACCGAGTATTTATTGTTGTCGAAGCGAACCAGGCAGGTCTTCGACACCGCTACGCTCACCGCATGGAAGCCGTCGAAGCGGCCACGCAGCGGCACGACTTTGGGCCGCTCTTCCTCGAAAGCCTCGAAGATCGTCTTATCGGCAATCTCGGGATGACGATGCGTTTTGGCGTAGGCGACGCATTTGTCGAGCAGCTAGCAGCCTGTCGGACTGATGTTTGGGGTTTTGCGGCGAGGCTGGATTGCCGCCTTTCGCGTTTGTTTTGCGTTTGATCTCCTCCCAAACGCTCACTGAGGCGCCCATTGCGACCCTCGCTTGGG
>VGEB01000194.1 GCA_016869435.1 Alphaproteobacteria bacterium
CGCTTGGCGTGTTCGGCGTCGTTCTTCAGCTTCTGATGAACGTTCAGCGCCTGATCGGCAAGGAAGGCGTCGCCCTCCTGACCGAGTAAGGGAAACGTGGCGCCGCTCGGCGTTGAGCCGGGCGGCGTCAAGGAAAATCAAGAATCCGGGAGGTCCTATGGTCGTCGCCATGCTGATTTTGGCTGCAGCGCTCTCGCCGCTCTGTTTCCTCTATGCTGCGCCGCGTCGTGTTCCGCAGCGCGCCCGCTGTGAGATCGCTCCGTCGCAGGGTCGTAAAGACTAGCTCATTTTTAAGGAGCCCGCCGCAGCGCCGCGAGGCGCTGTAGGCGGGCTCCCTGTCCACGCCTCTGGCAGATCCGGCCGGCGGCGCATTGTCTTGCTTTTTTGGCTGAACTAGATCGTCAATGGCGGCGCGCCGAGATCCGAGCGCGCAATAGGAGAGGCCAATGAATGATCTAGTCGTGATTGCGTTTCCGTCGGAAGAAAAGGCCGAAGAAGTTCGGCAGAAGCTCTTCACCATGCAGAAGGAATATCTGATCGAGCTCGGCGACGCGGTCGTCGCGGTAAAAAATCCGGACGGGGCGGTGAAGCTCAATCAGCTCTTCAACACCACGGCCCTTGGCGGAGTCTCTGGCGCGTTCTGGGGCGCGTTGATCGGGTTGATCTTCATGATGCCCCTCGCAGGCGCGGCGATCGGCGCCGGCGCTGGCGCCGTGTCCGGGGCGCTGACCGACTTTGGCATCGACGACAAATTCATGAAGGACGTGGCCGCCGCGATTCCGCCCGGCGGCGCGGCATTGTTCCTGCTCGTTCGCAAGATGACGACGGACAAGGTCCTGGACGGCTTGAAAGGCGTCGGCGGCGTCGTGCTGCGCACCTCTTTCGACAAGTCGAAGGAAGACGCGATCCGCGCCGCCCTCGCGGCTCAACCTGTCTCCGCCTAAAGCGCGTTCGACATTCTGGGAACGGTCACGCCATCTGCATCGGGCGATTACGCCCGATGCAGCGCGATCTGACGGAACGGCGCGCCGAGAAGGTTTCGGCGCGCGCAGCTCTAGCTGTGGAGCCTCAACAGGTTGTGCTCGGTGAGGCCGAGGCGACTGATTGGCGTTTGGTATTTTATCCCGCCATGGGGGCGATGCCAGTTGTATCTGTGCATCCAGACGGGCAGCTCGTCGGCGCGTTGGTTTGATGACGCATAGGCTGTTGCA
>VGEB01000195.1 GCA_016869435.1 Alphaproteobacteria bacterium
TGATCTTCTCCAGCTGCCTGATGGTCTTGTCGGCGCCCTCGCCCAGCGTGCCGGCGAAGGCGACGAAGGCGGTGCCGCCGGTGGTCAGCGCCGGCCCGAGCGACTGTTTGGCCGGCTCGACCCATGTGGGAGGCGATTTTTCGTATTTCACAGAGTACTCGAGGGCCCGCTTGTCGAACAGTTCGCGCTTGCCCATGGCCTGGTAGAGATCGAACAGCATGGCCCAGACCTGGTCGGCGGCGGCCCCCAGTCCGCTGCCGGCGGCGGCGCCCTCGAGGGACGCCAGCGCGGCCTCGTCCTGTCCGTTGGCGAAGAGGATCGCCGCCTCCTCCACCACGGGATGCATGCTGGCGGAGCTTTCGCGAATCTCGAAATGTCCGGAATGGTCTTCCTCGCGCACCTCGATCGCGCCCGGCGCGGTGAAATCGAGCGACTCGAGCTCTTCCTTCGGCGCCGCGGGCCGGGCGGGCTCGGCCGCTGCCGACGGGCGCGACGGCGCCGGCGCCTGGGGCGCCTTTTTCGCCGCCGGCTTGGCCGGTTCGGGCTGGGGCTTCTTGCCGAAGAGTGAGAAAACCACGCTTATCCGTCAGGGAAATCGAAATGCCGGCCCGGCGGAGCGAAGCGCGCGCCGGAAATCGCTTGTAGCATATCGGCCCGGATGGCGCAACGCTTGAGCGCTTGCGTCCGCCATTTCCCGGCTTTTCGTCAGGTCAGAGGGGCGGCAGAGCGCCGCAGTAACAGCATCAGTCCGGCGGACAGGGCAAGGGTCAAGGCCAGGACCGGACCGAATGGCTGGTCGATGACCAAGGCAAGCAAGAAGGCGGCGGCATAGCCTGCGGCTCCCATCAGCGCCGAGAGCGCCAACGCGCGGCGCCAGCCGTTTACCGAGTCGCAGACGATCCAGGCGGGAACGAAGATCAGGGTAAAGGCCGCCGCGACGCCGATGCTCATGGTGGCCAGAGCAAGTGCACCGGCGATCAGCAGATCGAAGCCGAAATGGAAACGCCCCTCCAGCCTGCCCGTCGCAAGCAGGTGCCCCGGCAGAAAACGCGCGACGAGTAAAGTCCGTGAAAGCCGCGCCAGCCAGGCCAGCGCCAGCGGCAGCGCGATCCAGGCAGCCATGAGGTGCGCCTGCCCGGAGAAATACAGCTGGCCGTCGAAGAGGGCGCGCGCCAGCCGCTCGGCCAGCGGCAGGTTCGCCA
>VGEB01000196.1 GCA_016869435.1 Alphaproteobacteria bacterium
GGCGCGGGCGTTCCGGCTTGCTGACCATCACCTTGACTCGCGATCGGCGCGCCAGGGGCTATGCGACCAGGGATCGAGCAGGGTGCGCCGGGTCGATTGTTCGATATCGTGCGGCCGGCCGATCGCCCGAGTCGAAATGTCGAGCAACTTGCGCTTGAACTCCTCGGTGATCTCGCGCCCCTCGCTCAGCGAGCGCACGACATGCGGCGTAATCATGATGACGAGCTCGGTCTTGTCGATCGCGTCGCCCTTGTCCTTGAACAGACTGCCGACGACCGGCACGTCGCCGACGACCGGCAATTGCGTGGCGGCGCGGCCGCGTTGATCCTTGACGAGACCGCCGAGCATCAGCGATTCCGAATCGTTGATGACCACTTGAGTCTTAACCCGGCGCTGCTGAATGGTCGGCGTCGTGCTTCCCGGCGGCGTATTGGGATCGACATTCGAGACTTCCTGCTCGAGTTCGAGCATCACGCGGCCGCTCTCGCTGATATGGGGCGTGATCTTCAAAATGACGCCGGTATTCGTGTAGTTCACCGAGTTGAACGTATTGCCGATGGCGGAGACGCTGGTGAGCGTCTGCACCGGTATCTGATCGCCGACCTGCAGCATCGCTTCGCGGTTGTCGAGCACGGTCAGCGACGGCGTCGAAATGACGTTCACCTCGGTGATCGCATTCAGCGCATTCAGCGTCACCTGTTGGTTCAGCGATCGGAAGGCGTAGGCGAAGCCGGGGAAATTGGCCCCGACGTTGATTCCCAGAAGATTCTGGCCGAGCGTCGTATTCGTCGCCGGTCCTCCCGTGTTGCCGGCGACGCCGAAACCGAAAAGATTGGAATGGTTTTGCATGAACCAGCGGACGCCGAAGCGCAGCGTGTCGTTGAGCTTCACTTCGGCGATAGTCGCCTCGAGGAACACCTGGTTGGGAAGAACGTCGAGCGTTTCGATCACTTGTTGGATGCGCCGAAAGTCCTCGGGCGTCGCCATGACGACGAGGGCGTTCTTGGCCGGGTCGACGCCGATCCTGTAGCGATCATTGTCCAGCGAAACCGCTGGCGTGGGGGCCGCCGCCGCGGCGGACTGCGGGCCCCCGGGCACGCTGAAGCCGCTTGAGCCGCCAGAGCCCGTGCCCGAGCCCAAAGGACCGCCGCTCCCCAAGCCGCCGCCGCCCAAACCGCCGCCGCCCAAACCGCC
>VGEB01000197.1 GCA_016869435.1 Alphaproteobacteria bacterium
CGCCGGGCTTCTCTGGCGCCGATCTGATGAATCTTGTGAACGAGGCGGCGCTGCTGGCGGCGCGTCGGTCGAAGCGCATCGTCACGAACCAGGAGTTCGAGGACGCGCGCGACAAGATCATGATGGGCGCGGAGCGGCGCACGCTGGTGATGACCGACGAGGAGAAGAAGCTCACCGCCTATCACGAGGGCGGCCATGCGCTCGTGCAGCTCTCGGTTCCTGGCGCGATGCCTGTTCACAAGGCGACGATCATTCCGCGCGGCAGAGCGCTCGGCATGGTGCAGGGCCTTCCCGAACGCGACCAGATCTCGCAGACCTACGAGCAGCTGACCGCGATGCTCGCCATCGCCATGGGCGGCCGCGTCGCCGAGGAGATGATCTTCGGTCACGACAAGGTGACGTCGGGAGCGGCTTCCGACATTCAGCAATGCACCCGTGTCGCGCGCGCGATGGTCACTCAGCTCGGCTTCTCGGACAAGCTTGGCGCCGTCGCCTACGCCAATCCTGAGCAGGAGCAGTTCCTCGGTTATTCGATCGGACGCCAGCAGACGCTTTCCGAAGCAACGCAGCAAACGATCGACGCCGAGGTGCGCCGTCTGGTGCAGGAGGCCTATGACGAGGCGAAGCGTATCCTGACCGAAAAGCGCAGTCAGCTCGACTTGCTCGCCAATGCGCTGCTCGAATTCGAGACGCTGACCGGCGACGAGATGAAGGGCCTGCTGGTCGGCAAGCGGCCGGTGCGCGAGGAGTCGACCACGCCGCCGCCGCCGCGCGGCACGGCGGTGCCGACCACGGGACAAAAGCCCGAACCCGACGTCGGCGGCATGGAGCCTCAGCCGGTCTGATTTGGGCGAATTTAAGCGAAGGCCCGGCGTTCTGCGCCGGGCCTTTTTTTGTTGCGTACGGGCAGACTTTCTGTCCTCTCGCGACCTCCTTCGCATGGCGGGTTCTGGGCTTTATTTGGCGACAAAGTCACTGTTGCGAAGCGCCATAACACGCAAGATGCATCAGCCTCGAAGAGCGTCTCTTCGAGTCAAAATCCATGGAGGAGTTAACGATAATGAGCTCGACGACTGACACAGCAGCCCGGGTAGCTGCTGGCACGGAAGCTGTAGTTGACCTTAAGGGCATGTGGATTGGCCTTGCGGTTTTGAACGGCTTCTATCTGGTTGTCCGGATTTACGAGC
>VGEB01000198.1 GCA_016869435.1 Alphaproteobacteria bacterium
GCAGACGAAAAGAGGACCAAAACCCTCTCAGGCGGCCGGCTTCATCTCGGAATGGTGGCCGGCTTCAAATCGGAACGGTGGCCGGAATGAAATCGGAATCCCCGGCCGGCTTGCGTCGGAATTCGCAATACGAGCGGTTCGACGAGACTGCGGTCGAGACAAGGGCTCGGCCGCAGCTCTATTGGCATAGTTTCTGCCGCGCTTGAGGGTATGACCCGCTCTAAATTTCTTGGATTGGGCGGCGCGTCCTTGGTTCGCGGCCGGCTCTAACCATTGAGCTACCGGCCGGGACGCTCCTCCTATGCCGCGACCCGGAAGCGCGCAATATTGCCTCCTCGGGTCCGCGCTTGTCATAGCCGGCGCCTCGCCAGTAAGGCTTCCGTATGAACGAATGCGACGCGCGCGCGGCGATCGTCGACGCCGCGCAGGAATTGGAGCGGCTGGGTCTCAACCATGGCTCCGCGGGCAATCTGTCGCTGCGGGTCGGCGACGCCGCGCTTGTCACGCCGAGCGGCGTTCCAAGCCGCGAACTCTCCCCCGCTTTGATCGCGCGCATGCCGCTCACGGGCGATGGCGATTTTGAGGGTCCGCTGCCGCCGTCGAGCGAGTGGCGTTTTCATCTCGACATTTATCGCGTGCGGCCGGACGTGAACGCCGCTGTGCATATGCACTCGCCCTATGCGACGACGATCGCGACATTGCGGCGCGAGATTCCGGCGGTGCACTACATGATCGCAGCTTTCGGCGGACCGACCGTGCGCTGCGTCGATTACGCGCCTTACGGCACGGCCGAGCTGTCGCAGCTTGTCGTCGCTGGTCTTAGAGATCGCGACGGCGTGCTGCTCGCCAATCACGGCGCGATCGTGACTGGCGTGAACATGCGCAGAGCCTTATGGCGCGCCGTGGAGCTCGAAGCGCTGGCGCAGGTCTTTTACCTCGGCGCGCTCGCCGGCGAACCCGTCGTGCTTTCGGACGACGAGATCATGCGCACGGTGGAGCGCTTCAAGAACTACGGAACGCGCGAGACGACGTGAGCATCCTACATCTAATAAATGCAAATGGACAAAGGGGCAGGGCTGCGCTGGCGAGAGCGGATATAGGCGCCAAACCTAAATTGCCGCACTTTCAGCCAGACAGCTTTGCGGAAATATCGTCGTATGGCTCTTCCTGGGAGCCGCCGACGCC
>VGEB01000199.1 GCA_016869435.1 Alphaproteobacteria bacterium
GGACCGTTGAGGTTCTGGTAGACGGGCAGACCCGCCTCGATCGCGAGCAGCGTGTTTTCATAACCCACAAATTTGCCGCTGATCGTCGCGCCGCCGAAGAGTTCGACCCTCTGGCCGCCGTAAAAGGCCGGATTCGCCGGCACGGCCGGGCCGCGGATTTCCGGATCGAAGCCGCGAATCGGGCCCTGCGTCGAGCCGCTCGCGCGAAATGTCGTCGTCAGCCCCGCCGTCCAAGTGTAGCCGATCCAGCCGTTGAATTCATGCAGATCGCCCCAGCGGTAGCCCCCCGAAGGAGTCGGGCCGAGAGGGAAAGTCAGGCGATAGTTGAGCAGATAGTCCCAGGAATAGCCCAGCGTATTGGGAGCCAAGGGGAAGCGCCCGCGATAGCCGAGACCCCACGACCAGGGTCCCAGATAACCCGCATAGATGACGCCGGGCAGGAAATCGAACGTGCCCGTGCCGGGCTGCATGCCATAAAACGCCCGGACGTTGCGGCGCGTGCCGTCGGGTAGGAGAAAGTCCTTGAACGTGGCCGTGTAGCTGCCGGCGGGGAAGGAGAAGCCAAGAGAGAGCTGAATGCGGTGGACGTCGTCCTGATAGACGCGATAGACGCCTGTCAACGTGACGTCGGCAAGGCTCGTCGTTCCCGGCAAACTCCTGCCGAGCGGCAGGATTCCGGATGTGCCCTTGAAGGTTAGCGCATTGAGATTTTTCTCGATCATGCCGGCCGTGAGAACGACCGAGAGATCTTTCGTGACGCCGTAGTTGAGGCCGACAATCTGCGTCGCGACTGCAATGTTTTGCGGAATAATGCGCACGGTCTGCCTTGGATTGAGAAAGAAGGGCACCGTCGTGACGATATATTCGTTGGAGACGGTGCGCGTTCCCATCTTGATGCCTGACAGATTGGCGAAGACGGGGGTGATCGAGAGAACAAGTTTGCCGGCGGCCGGCATATCGGCGCCGAACACGCCCATGGGCGCCGGCGGCGGCGGAGGGGCCGCGGGCTGCGCTGTCGCGGGCTGAGTCTTTACCGAAGGGGCTTCCGCGGATGCAGCCTTGCGGGGCGCGGCGTTCGCGTCGGCCGTAACGAGCGCCGCCGTCATCGCCAGCGCGAGCGCGCCTTGCGACCGTCGGACCATCGATCGATGCGATTGTGCTTTCTTCATCGCGAACCTCA
>VGEB01000200.1 GCA_016869435.1 Alphaproteobacteria bacterium
CAGCGAGATGCTCGACTGGGTTCCAGCGCAGCTTCGCGTCGTGCGGATCGCGCGCCCGAAATACGCTTGTCGCGCCTGCGGGACGATCGCCCAGGCGCCGGCCCCGGAACGGCCTATTGCTGGCGGCCTGGCGACGCCAGCGTTGCTGGCGCAAGTATTGATCTCCAAATATTGCGACCACACGCCGCTTTATCGTCAATCGCAAATCTTCGCACGGCACGGCGTCGATCTCGCCCGTTCGACGCTGGCCGGATGGGTTGGCGGCGCTTGCTGGTGGCTTGAGGCGCTGCACGATCGGCTGTGCAAAAACGTGTTCGCAAGCAACCATCTGTTTGCGGACGATACGCCCATTCCGGTTCTTGACCCGGGGCGCGGCCGCACAAAGACAGGCCGATTGTGGGTTTACGCCCGGGAGCAGCGAAGCTGGGGCGGACCGGAACCGCCTGCCGCCATTTATCTTTACGCGCCGGACCGAAAGGCCGAACGTCCGGCTTCCCATCTTGGAAGCTTCAAAGGCCTGTTGCATGTCGACGGCTATGCCGGATTCGAGCGGCTGACCACCAGCGGCGACATTGTCCTCGCCGCTTGTTGGGCGCATACGCGGCGCAAGTTTTACGAAGTAGCCGAAGCCACCGGATCGCCGATCGCCAGCGAAGCGCTGCGCAGGATCGGAGAACTTTACGCTTTCGAGGCGCGCGTGCGCGGGCTGTCTTCCGCGCATCGTCTTGCCGAGCGGCGATCCTTCTCCAGGCCGATAATCGAGGCGCTTCGCGAATGGCTCGAAGCGCAGCTTTCTCAGATATCCGGGCGCAGCACGCTCGCCGAAGCCATTCGCTACGCGCTCTCGCGTTGGGAAGGTTTGACGCGCTTCCTCTATGATGGCCGCATTGAGCTGGACACCAATCCTGTCGAACGCGCAATCCGTCCCGTCGCGCTCGGAAGAAAAAATCATCTGTTCGCGGGTAGCGACGGCGGTGGCGGTCGATGGTCCGTCGTCTGCTCGCTGATCGAGACGGCGAAGCTCAACGACGTTGAACCCTACGCCTATCTTGTCGACGTGCTTCAGCGCATGGTCGACGGACATCCCGTCAATCGGCTCGACGAACTCCTGCCGTGGGCGTGGAAATCGAAAAATCCCGTCAAGCCCTGACGTCATGTGCAATGGCCGGACGGATAC
>VGEB01000201.1 GCA_016869435.1 Alphaproteobacteria bacterium
CAGTCCCGATCCGTGAGGTCCACGCACCTCCCCCTTCGAAAGGGGAGACGAGTCTCGCGTCAGCACCCGCTGCCCGAACTCGCGTTGGCTACACCGTAGCGCAACATCTATTTTGGGACCGCTTCTACTCTCTACTCATCTCCGAGTCGCGAAAAATCTCTCCCGCTCTCGGATCCAGCTGAAATCCGAATCGTTCCACTGTGGCCTCTACCGCTCTCGACACTCGGACGATGTCGGCGCGTTCCAATTGTGTGTGAGTGAGATCATCAGGAGACACCTCGACGCTCATCGTGTACGTCAGGCAGCCCGTCAGGCCGGCCACGGCGAGAAGTGTCGCGATCAACTCGCGAAGGCGAATGCTAGAAGGGTATGACCTTCTGAAGCGCACCGGCAATGCCGAAGCCAACGGTACCAAGGATCCGGTAGGCTTGGCCATAGGGTCCTGGCTCAACTCCGGGGCCGGTCCATGCTCGCTCGATCCATCCAAACTGTGCCGAGGCGTTCCAGTAGCCGTTCTCTTCGACAAAGGGTCCTGCGGCATAGAGTGTGTATGAGCGAGGGTGAAAGGAGAGCGGCGTACACTCCTGGTTGATGAAAACCAGAACGCTCGTCGAACGTCGACGGGCGCAGGAGGACGCCGCTCGTGATCAGCATATCGGTGGACGTGAGCCAGGCCAAGTCGTTCCTTGCTCGGGGTCGAGGAGAGGGCGGCGAGCAAGCGCGCGCGTTGATGGATTGGGCGAGGCGCTTCGTGAAGGACGGCATCGAGAGTTTGCTTCGCGCGGAGCTGTCGATCGTGCTCGAGCGTGACGACGGGAACACGCGCAACGGCTTCCGCACGCGAACGCTCGCGCTTTCGGGGATCGGGGATCTCGTGTTGAGCGTGCCGCGGGATCGCAAGGGCGCGTATCGCACCGCGCTGCTGCCGTTTCGGAAGCGACGCACGGCGGAGCTCGAGGAGCTTGCGGCGGAGATGTTCCTGGCCGGGATGTCGACGCGCGACGTGAGCCGTGCGGTGGAGCGGCACTTCGGCTCGAAGTTCGATTCGAAGGAGATCAGCCGGATGGTCGCCGCGACGAGCAGCGAGCTCGACGCGTGGCGCGAGCGCGACTTGCGCGCGACGAAGTACAAGTTCCTGTACTTGGACGGCGCGAACTTCTCGGTGCGCCG
>VGEB01000202.1 GCA_016869435.1 Alphaproteobacteria bacterium
TTCTCGTATAAGGCCTTGAGGTCGATCATCGCCTGGCCGCGGTCCCGGCTCTCGCCGTGCACATGCTCAAAAATGTGAAGCGAGAGGGAGCGGGAGCGATCGAACAGCTCCACATAGCGTTCCTGAAGCTCATAAAGATCGCCCTCGGCAAATTCGTCTAGAAGCGCGTCGAGCGCACGACGCGCCTGCCCGACGCATAATTGTTCGCGATCGAGCGCGTCACGCATCTGCAGAACGGCGGCGCGTGTCTCCTCCTGCGGATAAGACAGAAGCGCCGAGAGGGCTTTCAGCGTGAGGATCGGGGGCCTTTCATCCATTACGCGATCTCCATCGGATTGCGCGCTTTCCTCGGCTGGGCGAACAGATTCGCCTCCGTATTTCCTCCCGAGCACCCATTGCCGAAAGTGAAACCACACTCGCCGCGCATCGCTTGAAGATCGTCGCCCAGCTCTCGATGCGCGGTCGGAATGACAAAGCGATCCTCGAAATTGGCGATCGCCATGATTTGGTACATTTCGTCGATCTGAGTGCCGGTCAGTCCAACCCTTTTGGCGATTCTCTCGTCGATGACGCCATCGACGGTCCTGGACCGCATATAGGCGCGCATGGCGAGCATACGCTCCAAGGCGAGCGCGACGGGCGCCTCCTCGCCGGCGGTCAGCATGTTGGCGAGGTATTTGAGAGGGATGCGAAGCGAGCGCACATCCGGCATGTCGCCATCGAGACCCATCATACCCGCCTCTGCCGCCGACTGGATCGGCGAAAGCGGCGGCACATACCAGACCATCGGCAAGGTGCGATATTCCGGGTGCAGCGGAAAGGCGACCTTCCATTCCATCGCCATCTTCCAAATTGGCGATTTTCGCGCCGCCTCCAGCCAAGCTTCCGGCACGCCGTCGGCGCGCGCTCGCTCGATCACTTGCGGGTCGTTCGGGTCCATGAAGATGGAGAGTTGCGCGTCATAGAGCTCCGACTCGTTCTCGACGCCTGCCGCCATTTCGATCGCGTCGGCGTCATAGAGAACGACGCCGAGATAGCGGATGCGCCCGACACAGGTCTCGGAGCAGACGGTCGGCTGTCCCGCTTCGATGCGCGGATAGCAGAAGATGCATTTTTCGGATTTCCCGCTTGACCAGTTGTAATAGATTTTCTTGTAAGGACATCCCGAGA
>VGEB01000203.1 GCA_016869435.1 Alphaproteobacteria bacterium
CGGCAACGATCGGGGAGCCGTCAGTTTCCGCAACAGCAGGTGCATGTCGCGTTCGACTTCCTCGCGGCGTTTCGTTTCCTTGCGGAGCATCGCCACGAGTTGCAGCAGGATCTGCTTCAGCACGGCCGGATCATCGGGCAGCGCGTCCGGATCCAGCGGCGAATAGAGGTCCACATCCTGCGGCAGTACAGCGTCCCGGCTCATGGTAGTATTTACGCCGCGAACCGACAAAAAGTTTCGCCGCCGAGAACTTTTTTTTCATTTTTTTCGTGCCGGATCGCTGTCACTCGGAATTCGCCTTGTCGAGGACTTCGCTCGATGCTCCTCCAGTGAGAAACGCTTGTGGCGGCGCACGCTTTCCGGCGCGATGCCCCACAACAACAAGGAGAGTTCGGATACGGAAACCTGGACGGCGCGCGTCGGCGCGGCGTCGGCGGGAAAACGGAACACGCCTTGTTCCAATCGCTTGTAAAACACGGCGTAACCGTCATCGTCCCAGAAGAGCAGCTTCACACGGTCTCCGCGTCGATTGCGGAATACGAACAGGTGTCCGCTGAGGGGATCCTGCCCCATCTCCTCGCGAACGATGTTCGCCAGGCGATCGAAGGCGAAGTGCAGATTGACGGGCGCCGCGTGCAAATAGATCCTCACCACCGAAGGCAAGCTCAGCATGGCCGCGCCTCCTCGGACAGCACGCGCACCAGGCGTCGCAGGACTCCTTCGTCGATCCGCGCCGATACGCGGCACGTCAGTTCGCCTCGGGAGAATTCCAGCCACGCGCCGGAGTCCTCTTCCACGGGAATCGGTCGCGGTCCGCGCGGAATGTCGGCCGATACGACGTCGACCGGGATGAAGGCCGCCCCTCGAGCGCCGGCCGGTTCGCGAACGGGCCATTCCTCGGCCGCCAAACGCTTCCGCCACTGAAAGAACGACTGCGGACTTACCCGTTCACGCCGGCAGAACTCGCTCACCGAGCCATGCGACCGTCTCCAACGCCCAAGCCGCTCGCGCCACTTCGCCGCCACCTCGGCCCGTGTTCCCCGCCTTCCAGCCATACCAACCTCCCGGAGTGAGACCTCGATCGGACGTCTCGCCCCAGGATACCCCCGCCGTCAATGACGCAATCCGCCGGACGTTTACT
>VGEB01000204.1 GCA_016869435.1 Alphaproteobacteria bacterium
TTTTCCTTTCCTCCTTGCGGAAGCGCGGCGCCTCGTCCCTGAGCATGAGGTCGGGCGAGGAGAAGGGCGCCAGGCGCTCGAGGAAGTCGAGCAGTTCGAGCGCCGGCGAGGTCTTGAAGAAGCGCGCTTGCGGGATCTCCATCCAGATGCGGTCGGCGAAGGCGTACAGCTCGTAGGCGGTGTCGCCGACGTTGTCGCGGTTGCGGTCGAAGCCCTGGTAATCGTCCCAGTAATTGCCGCGCCATTCGTTCAGCCCGCCGGTGTTGCGCCCGGCCTGGGCGACGTGGGTGAGGTTGCCCTCGAAGACGTTGCCGGTGGCGACGTTGCCGCCCAATTCGGAGGTAAACATCATTCCGATGCCGTTGTAGGCGATGCGGTTGTTGCGGAACTCGATCTTCGTGTCGGGCTGGAAGGGCGAGAGGTCGGAATGCACGCCGACGGCGCAGTAGATGATCTCGTTGCCTTCGATAATGGCGTCGGAGGCCTCCTTGAAGCCGAGTCCCATGCCGGTGGCGCCGGTGGCATGCGAGATCAGGTTGTGCTTGACGTGCACGCCCTCGGTGTACATCAGGTAGACGCCGACGGCGTTGTCGTAGAAGCGGTTGCCCTCGACCAGGTTGTAGGTGGCGAACATGAAGTGGATCGAGTAGCGGCTGCGCCGGCTGGTGTTGCCGCGGATGACGTTGCCGTGCGAGTACCAGGCCACCATGTCGCGCGAATCGGAGATGTCGTTTCCCTCGACGCGGTTGTCGCGGCTGTACCACAGGCGCAGCGCGTCGCCGCGCACGCCGAGCGGAAGCGGCTTGGAAGAGATGCGGTTCTCGCGCACCAGGTTCTTGTTCGACTGCTTCAGGTCGATGCCGAACAGGCAGTCCTCGATGACGAGCCGCTCGATGACGTTGCGGTGGCCGCGCACGTCGAGGCAGCCGTCGTCGGTGTCGTGCGAGTCGCCCGAGCCGCGCAAAGTCAGTCCGCGCAGCACGGCGTCGTTCGTCTCCAGCGAGAACACGGTGCCCTTGCCGCCGGCGTCGATCGACACTTGCCCGCCGCCGTCGATGACGAGCGGCTTGTCGAGGCGCACCGGGCCGGCGTAGCGGCCGGGCGGGGGCTTCAGGGTCGAGCCGGCGGGCGCGG
>VGEB01000205.1 GCA_016869435.1 Alphaproteobacteria bacterium
GTCGCGCTGGTTTACGCCCAGCTGGCCGGCGTCGGCGGGTTGCGGGCGCTCGTGCCGGCCTTCAACGCCAGCGCCGGCGCGCATTATCATCTCGGCGTCGCGGCGCTGAAACGCTCGACGCTGTCCGACGCCAACGCCCGCCGGCCGGTCGGCGTCTTCGCCGATCTCTTCGCGGCGCTGTCTCACGCGCTCGACCGGCGCACCCGCGCCGAGGGCGCCGACATGATCCGGCTGATCGACTCGACGCCCGTGCCGCTGAGCCGCTTCTTCGACTTCGCCCGCGCCAACGGCCGCATCCACGGCATGAAGATGCATCTCGTGCACGATCCTTGCGCCAACCGGCCGATGCGCGTCGAGGTCACGCCCGCCAATGTCAACGACATCGCGGTTGGCAAGAAGACGGAGATCGAAGCGGGCGCGACCTATGTGTTCGACAAGGGCTATTGCGACTACGCCTGGTGGACGCGCATCGCCGCGACGGGCGCCTTTTTCGTCACCCGCCCCAAGAACACCATGCGCCTGAAGGTTCTCGCGACGCGACCGCTCGAAGCGGCGCAGGGCGTCGACGCCGACGGCTTCACGGTCATCGAGGACGCCGAGGTCGCGCTGGCGTCCAAGGGCGATTCGAAGCTGCCGATGCGGCTGCGCCGCATCATCGTCGAAAGAGAAGACGCCAGAGGCGGCGCGAAGCGCCGCATCGCCCTCATTGTCAACGACATGCGCCGCGGCGCCCATGAGATCGCCGCGCTCTACAAGGGCCGCTGGGCGATCGAACTGCTGTTTAGATGGATCAAGCAGCACCTCAACATCAGGAGCTTTATCGGCAAAAGCGAGAACGCCGTGCGCCTGCAGCTCTTCGCCGCCATGATCGCCTTCACCCTGCTGCGCCTCGCCGCCTGCGCCAACGAGGTCGCCATGCCCCTGCTGCGCTTCGCCGAACTCGTCGGTCGTCTCGCTTTCGAGCGACGGCCCATCGATGCAATCGAAAAGCCGCCGCCCAAATACCCGGCCCGCCGACGGCTCGTCTCAGCTCGACAGATCGAAATCAAATGGCCATGACTTTCCCCGGACAGCCCTGCGC
>VGEB01000206.1 GCA_016869435.1 Alphaproteobacteria bacterium
AAGCATGTCAGCCTGCCTTTCGTGCCCCGCCGCCAACTGACCTTTTGCCATTTCTCGCCAGCCAACGCAGCTTCAGCGGAGACCGGGGGTTGTTTAGGGATATGGTATTTGCGGGGCTTTCCTGCTTTTGCGATAGGAAAAACCAGGGCGACATTGGCCGGGTAGACATTCTGTCGTCGCGAGAGCCCCACCGCCCATAGTAGACCGCGCTCGCTCAAAGCCTGACGGAAAGGCCTGCTGGAGCCGTATCCTGAATCAGCAAGGACGCAGCCGAAGCGCACGCCGGAGGCGATGACGCGGTCGATCTCCTCGATCGCGATCTCCGGCTTTGTCAGCGCGGCCCGCCTATTCTCCGGAATTCGAGCCCGCGTCATTCGTTCGGGGTCGTCTGTCCAGCTTTCGGGCAGGAATAGCCGCAGGCCCACCATCACAGGAACTTCGCGTGACGCTAACGTTAGCGAGACCAGGGACTGACAGTTGGCGGTCTTTCCGAGTGACGAGGCGTATTGTGGCGCGACGCCGACTGAATGCTCGCCCTTTTTTGGCAATGCCGTATCGTCGACGATTAGCCACGCGTTGGTGCCGCCGACCATCCTGTCGGCTTCGGCGAGCAAAGCCTTCTCGAGCGGCGCGGCGTCCCACACGCCGCTGGCGATGAAGTGATGAAGCTGGTCGTAGCCAACGTCGCCGTCGCGCGCCGCCATGGGCTGCACGCTCTTGCGATCGCCCGCACCGATCAACCCTGCAACATAGACCGGGCACATTCGCGCCCGTGTCTTATGACGAAAGGCGCTGAGAAAAGGCGCGAGCCACCGCTCGAGATCGGACTTCCAGCTCTCGTCCATGGTCGGCACTCCGTGAAGCCGACCACCCATGAATCACGCAATGCGCGTCTCGGGAATCCCAAAAATGCCCGCCCCTCAAAAATCTGCCAAAGTAGTGCTAGGGCCCAGACTCATAACCAGTAGCTGACGGTTGCGGCGATGCAAACGGCGGCGAGGAAGTTCGTGGCGTTGCGGTCATAGCGGGTCGCCACGCGCCTGAAGTCCTTCAGTCGGCAGAACATGCG
>VGEB01000207.1 GCA_016869435.1 Alphaproteobacteria bacterium
TCGTCGCCTGCCCGGGCAGCTCGACCTGCCGCCTCGGCATCACCACCTCGATGCACGTGGCACCGAAGCTCTCCGGCGGCAGATACGACCTGCGCATCCGCGTCTCCGGCTGCCACAACGGCTGCGCGCAGCCCGAGTCGGGCGACATCGGCATCTACGGCGAAGGCAAGCGCCAGCACGGCAAGCTGATCCCGCACTACCAGATGTACTTCGGCGGCGACGGCACCAGCGCCTGCGGCGCCATCGCGCTGAAAGGGCCGTCGATTCCGGCGGCGCGCATCGAGCAGGCGATCGCCCGCGTGCAGAAGACCTACGACGAGGAGCGCGTCGAGGGCGAGCGCTTCTTCGGCTGGGCACAGCGCCAGGGCGCCGAGCGCTTCCAGTCGCTGCTGGCCGACCTGACCCAGGTCTCGCGCTTCGAACTCGCCAAGCTGGCGCGCGACCACGGCGATGCGGCGGACTTCCGCGTCGTCTCGCTCGGCGGCGGCGAGTGCGCCTCGGCCACCGACGTCGCCATCGGCCGCGCCTTCTTCGATGCCGCGCACGAGCGCGGCTACCGCGAGGCCTTCACCTTCCAGCGCAAATTCGAAGACGCGGCGGCCTGCGCCGAGGCGCAGCTCAAGCTGGTCGGCGAGGGGCTCGCCGGTTTCTTAAGCGGCGGCAAGGCGAAGGAACTCGCCGACATTGCCGCCGTGCTGCAGGGACTGACTTTTGCGGAAGCGCTGGGCGAACGCCTCGGCGGGATCGCCGCCGCCCTGTCGGGCCTGGTCGATGCGGTCGAAGCCGAGGTCAAACAGGTCTTCGCCGAGATCGACCAGTGGATCGTCGACGCCGCCGCGCTGTGCCAGGTGCGCGATCCGCAGCTTGATCTGCGCGGCGCCCTGCCCGCCGTGGCCGCAGCAATCAGCCCGTCGAAACAGCCCACAGTCGCGGTCGCCTAGGAGAACGATGTGAGCATCGAACGCATTCCGCAGCAGCGCATCGCCAACGCCGTCGCCCTGCTCAAGCGCATCGAGGGCGAGTTCGCTCCGGCCGCCTTCGCCAACAGCCTCG
>VGEB01000208.1 GCA_016869435.1 Alphaproteobacteria bacterium
GGCGAGGAGCGGCGGCCTTGGATGCGCCGACAGCGGCAAAGTGCGGCGCAGATTCTCGACAAAGCGTTCCTGCCTGCCATGATCGAAACTCACTTTCCGCTCCATCGTAATAGACAACATATCCGCATCAAAATCGTGAAGCCTTCACTCCGCCGGCGCCGGCCGCGCAATCCTGCGCCGCGCATGCGAAAGCCGCGCCGAACGCTTCTTCCACCAGATGTAAACGCCGGTTCCGGAAAGCATTGCGATCACCAGCCCGAGAACGCAGACGAAGACGCGGTAAGGCAGACCGAAGAGATTGGCCATATGCAGCTCGACGAGCCAGGTGGTCAGCGTCGTTCCGCTGCGCTGGCCGGTCGGCAGGCTGAGCGTCTTCAGTTCTCCCGAGCGCGAATCGAACAGGATCGCGGTCGAGCCCGCCTTGTCGCCGATGTCGCGTGACGAGCGCACGCGATATTCGTAAAGTCCCTTGTCGCGTAAATTGTAGAGCGCCAGCGGCCGTTCGATCGCAAAGCCATGCCGGCGCGCCTGTTCCGCCATCAATCGCGCGCCCGTCGCCTGCGCGTCTTCCCACTCCATTGGCGCGCGTGCGTCGATCTGCGGCGTTCCCTCCTGCGCCCAGACCGGCGGCTCGAAATCGAGAACGAGCTTCGTCGCGCGCGTATAAAAGTTCGGCAGCGTGAAATACACGCTTGACCAGCCATAGACGAGCAGCATCGCCCACAGCCACAAGCCTGCCGCGCGATGCAGATCGAAATTGACGCGATAGAAGGAGCTTTTCAGCTTCACCAGCCACGACGGCTTCCAGCGTGCGAGGAAGCCTTTGCGCGAGCGCTCGCCGCCCGCCGGCAGCGTCAGATAAAAGCCGACGAAACAATCGAGCGTCCAGGTCAGCGCCACGAAGCCCAGTATCCACTCGCCGATCCCGCTCATCGCGAGAAACATGTGCAGGCTATAGACGAAGGGCATGACGTCGTTCTTGCGCGCGGGCAGACCATGCCAGGTGACGCGGCCGAGTTCGTGGCCGTCGATCGGATCGAGATGGAT
>VGEB01000209.1 GCA_016869435.1 Alphaproteobacteria bacterium
CCGCATCGTCTTTTCTTTCCTAATTCGAGGTTGAATCTCACTGAGTAGGCGCACGCGTTGATCCGCTCGCGGTCGACGCCGGTTTCCACGGGTCGGCGAAGCGGGGGGAGGTCAGCAGAGAGTCGTCGGTCAGCGTTTTCAGGAAGGCGATCAGATCGCTCTTTTCCTGGGGCGACAGATCGATCGGAACGATCAGCGCGCTCTTGTTCGGATTATAGCGGCCGTCGCCCTTCAACGGACCGCTGGCGACGTTGCGCCCGCCCGCCGCGTAAATGTCGATCACCTCCTCGAGCGTCGCGACGCTGCCGTCGTGCATATAGGGCGCGGTGACGGCGATGTTGCGCAGGCTCGGCGCGCGAAACGCGCCCATCTCGGCCGGGTTGTGGCTATTCTCGAACACCCCGCGATTGGGCTCCGGATAGGCGCCCTTGCCGTCGAGATTATAAAGCCCGGTGTTGTGAAACGGCGTCTCGATCTCGCGGGTTTTCGCGTGATAGAACTGATCGTCGAAATTCACGCTGCCATGGCAGTGATGACATTCGGCCTTTTCGCCGAAGAAGAGGTCCTTGCCGCGCGTCTCTTCGGGGGTGAGCGTCGCCTTGCCGAGAAGATAAAGATCATATTTCGAGGAGGCCGACACGATTCCGCGCTCGAAGGCGGAAATCGCCTTGATGATGTTGCCGAAGCTGATCGGGTCGGCTTCGCCTGGAAACGCCGCCGTGAAATCGCGGCGATAGTCGGCGTCGCCGGCAAAGCGCGCGAGAATCTCTTTGCGGTTCTTGTCATTGACGCCCATTTCGATCGGCTCTTCGCCAAAGAGCGGACCTTCCATCTGCTTTTCGAGCGTCACCATCGCCGGATTGGCCCAGGTCAGCGTCGCCCGCCAGGCGGCGTTCGCGACGCTCGGAGAATTGCGCGGCGTGTGCTGGCCGGTGGCGCCGACGCCGACCGGCCTTCCGTCGGTGAAGGCCAGACGCTGCTCATGGCAGGAGGCGCAGCTCTCCTTGCCGTT